>JALYGW010000160.1 GCA_030776915.1 Thermoproteota archaeon | reverse complement strand
CAGTCGTAGGACAGATAGCTACAAATGCGACGCAGCCTTTTAGGGCATCATACACCTGATCGACTACTGTCCATGGATCACCAAGGTCGACGGTTGCAACATCAGCACCGAGGACATCGATACCATGATGCGGATCGTGTTGTCGGATCGTCACGTACTTATCCATACCGGCCTTTTCGAGGTTGCGCTTTGCTATCTCCATGAACTCTGAATTGACGTCAAAACTGTAAATGTGACCCTCCGGCTTGACGATGCTTGCCATGAAGGTAGCAAGTGCTCCGCTTCCTGTTCCAATCTCGAGCACCTTTGAGCCGTTTTTGAGCCCAGTACGCGCCGCTATGTATCCTAAATCCTTTGGATAAACTATCTGTGTTTTTCGTTCTGACTTCATTATAAAATCATGTATGGTAGGCTCCATAAGGAAAATGAGCTTTCCTTCCGTGGTCTTGATTGCCGAGCCATACTCCATGCCGATTATCGAAGAAACATCAATTATCCCAAGGTGCGTATGGAACTTTTTGTCCCATGCTACCTTGGTAAGCCACTTTTTGCGTGGAGTGTGGAACAGCAGCACATAAGAGCTTTCCTCGATTTTTGTCAAGGCAAGCGGATATAGTTGTATGCATGAAATAAAAATTAATCTAAAAAAGTAGGTACATTATACTTTGTAAGTATATAATAATATAATATCCCGGTAGGCATTAATATTGCTTTTGAGGTCTTCTAAAAGACCTGCAAAAAACTCCTCAAAAATCAGATCCAATGAAAAAACTCTCTTTTCAATGGCATGAGGATAATGATGATGATGATTATAATGATAATGTTGATGATGCAGGTATTTCCCGCTACAGAGACATATATGATGAGAGAGAGAGTGAAACATAAAGGCGTAAAAGTATCAAAGTATGTGGTTATAATAGCAAGCGTTTCAATACGGTCAACGGTTTATGCATATACGGACACATTATTATTATTACATGCGATCAAGCGCAGTTATTCCAAGCACTTCAAGCGTATTTTTCAAAGTAATACCAAAGGCTTTAACGAGGCCGAGGCGAGCCATCCTTACCTCATTATCTTGTTCCTTTAGCACTGGCACCTTTTCATAAAAGAGATTAAAGGTCATCGCAAGGTTGTACGCATAGTGAGCAAGTGACTTCAGACATAGCGACTTGGCTGCATTCTCAACCACAAGGTCGAGCTTTGATATCTCCTTTATCAGAGCAATTTCTGAGTCGTGTGTCAGCTGTTCAAACGCAAAGTTGGTTCTTCCTACAATAATACTGCCTTGTTCTGACTTTTCCAGTATGCGCTGTGACCTAGCATATGCATACTGCAAATAGGGGCCAGTGTCGCCTTCAAGGCTCAGCGATTCTTTGATGTCAAATGTAATTATCTTGTCAAGGTCTTGTTTTATCATGTTATAGCGTATGGCGGATATCGAGATCTCGTCCGCTATCTTATTTAGCTGCTGATCTGAAAAATCAGGGTTTCTAGTCTTTGCTTCCTTGTATGCCTTGGCATGTAGAGCATCAAGCACGTAGTCGGCATTGACATAAATTCCCTTCCGGCCTGACATATGCATAAAGTGTCTATCGCCGATATCGATTCCAAACTCTTTGGCAGTATCGGAGCTGAGTGTCACTGCCTCATAGCTGAGGTGGAAATACTTGTGGCCACCGCCGCTGACTCCAATCTTTGAAAGCACTTGTGAGATTATCCCTTGGAGTCTTGACTGTCTTGAGTCTATTATCGTTATCACTCGTTCACCACCGTTAAATTTTTTATTAACTGACCTCCTGCTGCCTCTGCTACTACTGCCGCCATTAGCAAGGGTTGTAGCATAGAGTGTCGAGCCGTCCCACTGCTTTGTGTATTCCTGGTAGTAGAATGGATCTTCAACAAGCCCTAACTTCCATGCAGCGTAGGGGATGTCTTTTGCAATGTATGTTGCAGTGCCGTCGCTCCTTACCAAGACCTTGTCCTCCTCCTTCTCCTTGCCCTCTATCACCCAGCATCCCTTGTTCTTGCCCTCTGTTTCATACTTGGCAATACCATTGCTTTTTAACAGCTCAAAGGCCTTGCTCCACAACTTTGAACCAACAATGTGGGTTTCGAAATTCAGCAAATCATAATGCACTTTCATGCGCCAGCATGTTTTCAACTGCTCTTGTAAGACCCGCAGTGTAATATCCATAGCAAAGCGGGCGATCTCTGACTTGCCTTCCTCTATCTCTTTGAGCACTAGCTTCCGCTTCTCTGCAACCTGCGGATCTTTTTCATATATCTCATTTATCTTGACGTATACTTCATCGCCGCAGTACTGGTCAAACTTTTGATTCTTTGTTGGCGGTGCGACTTGAAAGCCTGCAAACTTGAATCCTACTACAATATCTGCTATTTGCACTCCGGAGTCGTCAATGTAATTGAGGACTGTTGTCCTATGGTTTGTTGCCCTCATTATGCGGTACAAAGTGTCACCAATTATTACATTGCGCATATGCCCTACATGCAGGGCCTTATTTGGGTTTATACTCGTGTGCTCTATAACGATGTGCATATCCTGTCCGGAATTAGGATACCCATAATTCTCAGGGTTTGATAGCACATGCGATAGTGTGGCCGGCGACAACTTAGAATAGTTTGCCTTGAAGTTAATGTAGCCACCGACAGGATTCACCGACAAGATATAGCTGCCTTGTATGCGTTGTCTAAGTGCTTCGGCCAGCTCACTTGCTATTTTAGGAGGAGGCTTTTTTAGATGCTTGCTTAGGAGGAATGGCACATTGCATGATATGTCGCCAAATGCTTGTTGCGGAGGCTCTGACACGTCGAACTCAATTAGAGGGTAACCTGCGGATGTAAGTGCCGAGGAAACAAGTTCACGCACCTGGTGGATTAAAACTCGAAGAGTCATGCTTTTACCCCTAAGTAGTTGAATGCGACAAAATCTATTGCTTCGACAAGGCCAGCACCTTCCCTTCCGGCTACCACATGATCAGCCTTGGCCTTAACACTTTCCTCGGCATGGTCAAGCGCAATACTACAGCCACAAATGTCGTACAAAGGTACATCAGTCTCACTATCTCCAATTGCGACAACCTGTTTGGGATCCGCCTTGAGCACCGTCAGTGCCTCTTTAAGGCCATACGCCTTGTTGATCCCTTTTTCATTTATGTGAAAAGCGTACTTGCTATCCGATAGGTAAAGCGGAAGGCGGTACTCATCTAGAATTTTCTGGCCCTCCTTTAGGTCAAAAGTGCGAAGCAACACTACTTCAGTCATTCTAGGAAAGACTGGCTTTATCTTTACACCATCTATGCCTTTCTTCAGCACTTCGTAGCCTTGGGTGCATTTTTCCTTGCTCGCCAAGAGCCTGTGCTCCTGTGGTCCAATTGTGATTACTCCTCCATTTTCACCAATCGCAATTCTAGTCGTGCCACCAAAGACTGCAAGAAAATACGCTTCAATAGATGACCTGCCTGTGACATAGATTACATTGTAGCCCATCTTTTCAAGATAGCGCAGCTTTGCAAGAGCTGCAAGATGCACCATTCCACCTCCATTTTCAGTAAGGGTGCCGTCAATATCCACTGCAAAAACCTTAATTGCTGCAGCCAAGGGCGAAGTTAAAGCACAATCTAAATGTTATAAAAGTGTAGTGAGAATAAAAAAATTGGAGTTATGCCCTGACCTCCATTTTTTGCCAGTTGTTGTTTAAGGCAATGATGGTCTTGGGCCCACGAATGGCGATAGAAACAAATAGCCCGGCGAGAATTGCAGACCCTACTATCACTGACGTTAGGTCATACAATAGCATTTCACACAGACCTCCACTCGAATGTTTTTTCTTCTCCTCCTCGCTTGCCGATTATCTTGCCCATTCTCCAGGCAGCTTCCATTGCTACAAATGTGGGGGCAAATCCTAGCGCTACAAGCATTAATGAGTTGACCAAGTCGACCATCATTAGGTGAATAGAAGATAATTAGATTTTAATTCTACTAGATCAGGATTTTGATATATCATATGGTAAAGTTTGTTATCTAGAGTATAACTGATCTATCATAAGCGATTTTAAAACCTAAACAATCAGTCACACAATATATGTGACCATCTGGAAACAGGCGAGAAGGAACATGGCTAAGAAAATGGATAAAAATAGTACAAAAAAAGCATATACTCTTCGCAGATTTAAAGTATGATAGATAATAGTCAGCTAGGAAGTTATATCCATAGTAAGTGATTCTTTCAGCATCTCTTGGAAGGAATTTATGTCATGCACCGTTATTACATTAGTGGTGGTGGTAGTACTAGTTTCAGTGGGAGGAGCAGCAGCAGCAGCCGTCAAGAAGTGAGCAGGCGGAACTATGACTGATGCGGGCCCAGCAACATCAGACACATTTTCAGGTTGCACTGATGAAAGTTTTACTTTGCTAGGGCCTCTTATCCTTCTATCGGTCAGCGATTTTTGCTTTTTGACACTTATCTTAATCTTGAATCCGTACTGGCCGCGGTTGCTCCATTTATCCACTTCCACAATGTTGCCGAAGCCAATCACCCTTTCGCCTTCCTGAGTAATCACTGTAAAATCAGTTCTGTCTCCGATCTTAATTGTAGATACTTTTTCATAAAAGTGATGCCAGTCAAGAGGGTTTGTGATTAGTGCCTGCACCGTCAGAATGTCTCCCACCGCGACTTCTTTGATATAGCTTGGGAGAACCTCCATGTTGCAAAGCTTTGCATACATATAGACAAAATTAACGCACACCTAGAATAAATAACTTTTGAAAAGGTAAGAGGATATCCAGATGAAATTTGTTAAATTTTGGATTCTGTACATATTGTGCAATAATGCTGTCATAACAGTATAATTTTTCTATTGCAAATCTTTGACTGCTCTAATCTCTTTTACTAACTTGTCTGCAAGAATCATATTCTCAAACTTGAATAGCAGGCTCTCAGGACTATTGACAATTTTGATCATCATATAGGGATTTTCCTTCTCTACTATTAGACCAACTACCCCGAACATCAT
>JALYGW010000159.1 GCA_030776915.1 Thermoproteota archaeon | reverse complement strand
ACTGAAGAAATAAGCTGAGGAGGAGGAGCATGTACATGTACGCCTGCACACAAATCCCATACTGTGAGCAAGAAAATGGTAACTAGCAGTATAATCCTGCGTCTAAAAGACATTCGCCTCTCTATGGGTAAAAGAGAGATACTGAAAGGTATCTCAATCAATGTTAACAAAGGAGATGCAGTTACCATCATGGGTCCAAATGGGTCTGGCAAAACGACCCTGCTGAGGGTGGCCCTTGGATTGCTCAAGCCTTCAGCAGGAGAACTCTATTTTATTGAAGACAAAAATATTAGCAAGGAAAATAGGAAATTTCTCGGTTACATACCACAGAACCTTGCACTTGTAAATGAATTGGATGTTTTTTCAAATATTATTGTAGGAGCTGTGAGACGAATGCCATCTTGGCGATCCCTTTTAGGTGCATATCCTGAGCAAATTACTAAGGAAGCTTATGATATCATGAATATGCTTGGAATTTCCCAGCTAGCACAAGTAAAGGTAAAGACGCTCAGCGGAGGGGAAAAACAGAGAGTCGCAATAGCAAGGACGATAATCCAGAAACCTTCAATCATTTTTGCTGACGAAATGACTGCAAGTCTTGATTTTAAAACGGCATCTGAGGTAATGAGTATATTGACTGGTATAAAGGAGAAGACAGGTGTAACACTAGTGATGACACACCACAATCTAGAAGTCGCAAAAAGATATAGCAAGACAATTTTTGTAATTCGGGATGGAAAAATGCTAAAAGAGATTGTTGCTTCAGATTTAGATAGGGAGTCTTTGACAAGCCTCTATGAGATCAATGCCCCTGCCACTTAGGCATAACTCTATCTGGATAATAACGCTCCTTGTAATAATTGGGAGCTCAATACATCTTAACTTTACGCCCTTGTCTTTAGCGGATAATCTCGACAATTCACTAGTCATCCTCAATGAACTGCTTGAGATAGACCTGAGTGTAGCTGACAAGGTATTCTACTCCATTATTGAAACGCTTGAAATGGCCCTCATTGGCTCAAGCATAGGCTTTGCCATTTCCATACCAGCAGCGCTTATGGCATCGAAAAATATCTTTCCGATTTATCTCGCTGCAATATTCAGGGCAATCCTTAGCATTCTGTGGTCCATACCTCCTCTTCTCTGGGCAATACTTCTTGTATCAATAGCAGGCCTCGGTCCAACAGCAGGCATACTCGCGATCACAGCGTTCTCAATAGGACTAAGTGGAAGGTACCTTTATGAAATATTTGAATCGCAGAATCCGTCAGCTTATGATCTAGTGAAGGCAATTGGTGCAGGAAGGCTACAGATTGTAAAATACGTTACTATTCCAGAAGCCACTGCATTTATGAGTAATCAATTCTTGTTCATTCTAACCTATAACGTAAGAGAATCTGCAATCTTAGGATTGGTAGGGGCAGGCGGCATAGGATTCTATCTGATACTCTATCTGGAGAGCTTGCAATATGGTAAGGCATCACTATTCATAATTGGTATCGTGGTAATTACCCTGGCAATGGATTATCTCAGTACAAAATTGAGAAATAAAATTGTATCTTAGTATTAGCATTTATTGACGACGACACAACAAACCGGTCAAAGTGGAAGAGGAGATACCATTCTTTCCGTGTGCCTTTGTGGCAGAATAACAGGAACTATGGCGGGCTTTGGCTCATCTATAGATAATTTGTATGTAAAGAACCTTTATACTGACAACAAATGTTAACAATAATGACTCTATGTTGACAGTACAATATAAAATAATTCAGGTCATCAAATGTGATAAAAGATCTGTTATCCATGATCTGTTCTTTTAATGAGCGCAAGTTAGTTACAACATTTTCCCTTTGGAATATTATGGCCATGAGGGCATTTTCTAGGATGCCTAAGAAGGGTGCAAAGAGCATCTGTAAAGATGTTTTTCATATGATGTTCTATTCCACAGGCCATTTCTTCATCTACTTCTATCTTTAGAGCGTCTTTCATCATGACTTCAAGTAACCTAGTGTTTCTAATCATCTGCATCCCAATTCTCCTTCCGTCTTCAGTAAGTGTAACCTTGGTTTGGATATATTCCACAAGGTTTGAATTGTGTAGCTTGCGTAACATTTGTACAACAGAAGGTTGTGTGACATTGAGCAACTTTGCTATTGAGCTAACCTTAGCATCTTGACCTTTTTCATGGAGGTACCAAATAGCTTTAATGTACATCTCTGTATGTTCTGATTCAGCAGTACCTATGAAAAGCTCTTCTCCATTTTGATTGATGCTGATTCCTCTTCTACTATTATTTGACATATAGTCAGATATATTGGAGCTAGCTTCAGATATTTTTGCCACAGCTATTCCACTAGTTAATAAGTATCATACTTTTAAGCAATATTCCGCCTTGAGAATTTATTATAACAAGATCTATAAATACCACAATAGTAGAACCATAATACTTGATTTTTTGTTCGCTGAGCCCGCTTTAATGGTATACTTGTTAGCTCTGTAATTTTGGCTGATTTCTTTTAGCTGGGCAGCTTTTGCTCTATATAATCCTGTGTTATCAAATCAGATATACACCCCACCAGTCATATGAGACTTATTCTCGATGGAGCTCTGCGGTGTTAGTTCTTGTTTATGGAATCCTTCTTGCTCCAATAGTTTAGATCAGGTACTCTGTCTGTCCGGATCATAGCAGCTGTGAACATCTGAAAAAATTCTGTCTTTTTCAATTCTAGCTAAAACCTTACAATTGCAGCAACATTTTCGGGTAGTCTTTTTCAGTTCATTGTGCACCGCGCATTTGAATATATGCTCTTGGGCGGTAAGCCTTAAAAAGTACATCAATTTCATGCCATCAAGGATGTGAACCTGCATGGCAAGATGCTTGCCACTCATAGCATGTTGCCTGAGGCAGGCTTTTGATCCTATCAAATACCTGCTCTGGCGAACTAGCAAATTTGGACTCCTTGATTGAGTTTTGTTACTCAAAAATTACTGACTTGTGAAAGAAATGATGTCTCAACTTTATTAGAGGTACTGTAATTTGTCACTACTAATTCATTGATTGCGCCTCTCTTACTTCCTATAGAATTAATCATCCTTTTTGCACTTACTATAACAGTATTCTTCTTATAATGCCCATAAAGTTCTCTTGTTAATGCATGGTCGCTATTACAAAGCATAACAAAGCATCCTCGGGAGTCGAGTATTCCGAATACCTCTGATAGCCGTTTCTGCTCCTTCATAGTGAAATCGCTCTTAGAATATCGAGTAAAACTTGATGTTTTAGATAGTGGAATATAAGGAGGGTCGAAATAAACGAAGTCATCCTTTCTCGCAAAGTCAAGGATTTTTTCAAAGGTCATGACTTGTAGATGTACATCTTGGAGTAGTTGGCTTGCTTGGAATAGTATGTCTTTATCAAAAATAGAAGGGTTATTATAATCTCCAAATGGAACATTAAACTGCCCTCTTGAATTGACTCGGTAAAGACCATTAAAACAAGTCTTGTTGAGGTAGATCAACCGCGCGGCCCTATTTACACTGTCTAATCTATTGGATTGAATGCTCCTAACTGCATAATAGTATTCCTTTGAATGCTTTTTCCTGTGGTTCAAAAGCAATTCAACTAGTTCAGACGGTCTATCTCTTACTACAACAAAGCAATTAATCAGTTCTTCATTGGTATCTGAGAGAACCACTTTGTCAGGTTTTAATTTAGATTTAACATAGAAAAATACCGCTCCACTTCCAACAAAAGGTTCATAGTAATTACGAAAGTAGTAGGGAAAAAGATTCTCGAATTGTTCAATTAATTGCATTTTGCCCCCTGCCCACTTAAGGAACAAAGGGAATAGTACAGGTTCCTTCTTTGCAGAAAGATGCATGACATGATTCAAAGATTCTGCTAACTAATAGATTTTACAGTATTGTTACATAAATTTATTTTGCTGAATTGATGCTTCTGAAGCAGTATAGCATGAGAGCGTAGATTCATGTCATATAGCTATTGTTAAAGCCTTGCGGCTACGTACACTCTGTACAGAATTAGTGAGTCCGCAATTTCAATTTGCAGGCGGTTAGGAAAAATCTGGAGCAGACACGACAAAAAATGAGAGAAAATATAATACCTCTGTAGTCAGGTCACAAAAAACAGCAGGCCATTTGGCCTAATGCAATGTGAATGCAGAGAAAAAGACATCATATAGAAACCAAGGCTGCATGTGCTTACCACTGTTTAGTATGAGTAGAGATTGGAGTCTGAGGAGACCTTGCACTGAACATTTCTCTCTTTCTCTATGCATGAAGTGTGAAATGCAGCCTTACTCCATTTGAAATCTCAAGCAGTCGATTGGTTAGGCTAACAAAAAGGTGCCTAGTCAGACTCCGGTATTGGCGGGCGTCTCACTCCTTGTGGTTGTAGTAATAGCTCCGTGAACCCTTTTCCAGTGATGTCTCAATTCGCCTAAGCTTCCACCAATATCTAGATCGCATCTTGGACATCTCCATGTTACAGCAGAAATTCCCATACGAGATGCATGTACACAAGTCACTTATACGGATTACTACACACGTTTGGTTCTGCTACGTATAGTATGAATTAGTTAGTGCCAAATATGAAACTAAAATCACATTATCTCTGATGGGAATTTTAGTGTAGTAGTGTAGTAGCTTTCCACAATGTGCCTTTTAAGCAAGGCTCACGAGATACCTTTATACAATTATCATAGGTCGTTACCACTATTCGCTTTTATCCACCAGTCATTTTTGAAAAGAGGGTGTCAGCTCGGTTTGTTGTCTTGATATAGTCAAGGTTTGCAAGCGCTACTACTGCAGATTCTCTTACTTCTTCGCTTTCGTCCTTGAGTGCTTCGCTAAGAGTCCTTCTTGCTTCTTCTGAGCCTATGACTCCCAATGCGACTGCAGCTTCGTGGCGCACAAAAAAGCTTGAGTCAGACCTAACAGCATCTGCAAGCGCTGGTATGCCACTTCTGTATCCAAGCTGACCAAGCGAAAAGGCCGCTTCATGTCTTACAAGGGCGTTTTTGTCGTATTTTAGAACTTTGCTAATAGGCTCGACTGCATTTTCCCCGCCAATGCCAGCAAGGATACATACTGCACGGGTGCGCACTACGTTATCACGATGGTCAAGCAGTTCCTTAAAGTACTGCTCATTCTTGTTCTCAAATTGTTTTTCCATTTCTTCAAAAAGCTTAATCCTCTCATAATGTTTGGAGCCAGTCATGATGGGTGGGTGGGTGGTATATTGATCAAGGTCTTTTATTTTTTCGCTCAGACATCTCTTCTTTAGAAGTCGATCCCCTAACTATATTCTTTCTAACAGAATTTTTCAAAGCTATACTACTAGCCCTAGACAGTCGTATTAATAATAGTCACATCATTATATTTGTCTCTGAAAGCTTTTAGTCTTGGAATGCATCTTTAATCTGATGCATCAATTTATTATTATGATTACTACTGACACTAAGCAAGCTAGATGGTTATCTGAGATATAGAGAATATTGCAATTGCGAAGACCTTAAGAGTACAATTTTTTGCTGCCAAGTACAAGAGATATACACCGATGTAATTTCAAAACGTGAAACAATAGCTCAAATACCTTGCAAGACGATTGATTGCAGCTATTGTCTGTCCGAACTCTTATTATATTGCCCTCACAAGATTACCAGCCGTATTAAATATGCGCGTAAGATACTGGCGGCTTAGTATTACGGATGTTTTGCACGCGACCTATCCAGCCGAAAAAGCAAACCACTGGGACATTAAATGTATGCAGGGTGAATACGAACACTTTGGGGTCTTTTGGTATCGTTATGGTACACCCTTTGATAAGGAGCCCGCACATGGCATCTGTTTTTACTACAATGATGTTCCTCTTAAAATCATCGATTACCTAGGTTCATTTCTGCAATCTAAGTTTGGAGGAAAGCTGCTTTCATTGCAAAGCAGGGGCTTTCTACAAGGGTCAAAGGAGTTTGCCGACGGAAGGTCGATAGGCACACTTGCTAATGAGCTCAGTCTTAGATTCAGCGCTCCAGTCGAGCTTACAATAGAATTAGAAAAGGTGTTCAAGGAAGAGATTGACCAAGAGTCATTCAAGCTACCCTCCTCAAAGGCCCTTCCTATAACCGGGCCTGACTGACAGACACACTGAGGAGTAGTAGTAATGATATAGTATTATATTTCTCGAGCACCAATCAACTGACGTCAATGGTGGCAGAGATGACCATCAGGGAGCATATTGAGGAGCTCAGGGTAAGAATACTCAGGGTAGCAGTGGTGATAATTGTCATCACTATATTTGCTATGACATTTGATCTGCGCCCAATCCAGGTTAATGGCATTCCACTTGCATATCCCTATCCAGACCCTTTACACAATATCTCCATCCGTCTTACATTCTATATGCAAGAGAGCCTGCTACCAGAAGGTGTGAACCTTATTCAGACCGCTCCAGGCCAGGCATTTTTTTCCCAGATTTATGTTTCTGTGCTGATAGGTCTAACAGCCTCTATCCCTTTCATCATGAGAGAGATATCGGCATTCATTTCGCCGGCGATAAGCACTAAGACAAAAATTGGATTGGTAAAGGTATTTCTTCCTTCAATCGCGCTTTTTATTGGAGGCATTGCTTTTTCCTATCTTTTAGTCATACCATTTATCCTTGACTTTTTATACGAGTATGGAGAGGCTCTAAATGTCGCTACTTTTCTCACGATCAACAATTTTATTTCATTTGTGATGCAGTTCTTTCTTGGCTTTGGCATAGCCTTCCAGCTGCCGATACTGATGTACGGCGTATCACTTACCGACACTATCTCGCCTAGGTTCTGGCGAGCGAATTTCCGATATGCTGTACTCATTCTGGTCATTTTTGGCGCCCTAATTACACCAGATGGCAGCGGAGTAACGATGTGGTTCGTAACAATCCCTATGTTGCTTCTCTATCTTGCTGGTATGATAATTGTTGAAAGAAGAGCAGCAAGGGTAGCAGTCTTGAAAACTAACACTTAAAACTAACACTTAAATTCTAATCAGTCTAGCTTTTATATAGATCATGATCTTGACTGAAGGATTATCAAATCTCCTAATGCAATTTGCAGGCCTTGGAGGCTTAGAATGGGTCATTATCATAGGATTGATCGTGGTAGTCTTTTTTGGCGTTAGAAAGATTCCCGAGCTAGCAAGATCATTTGGTAAGGCTAGTGCTGAGTTTCAAAAGGCAAGAATTGAGGCCAAAAGAGAGCTTCAACAAATGAAAACCCAAGGAAATATCGGCAGGGAAAAACTTGAAGCCATAGCTGATTCGCTTGGCATTGACTATACTAACAAAAATGACGATGAGTTAAGGACTGCAATTGAGATAGAACTCAACAAAACCAAGCAATAGCTTGGAACCTTTTTATTACATTGCTTTTTTCACCTGAAACTATTGATCAGTCTGCAACAGATTGCAGCTATCGTTGGCAACTATGACTTGAAGAATGTTACCGTAGGCACCATCGGCAGCCACTCAGCACTGGAAATAATGGATGGTGCCAAGGATGAGAATCTCAAGACGATATGCATATGCCAAAAAGGCAGAGAACTACCGTACAGGCGGTTCAAGCGGCTTGCCGACGAAATCATTTTGCTAGATAAGTTCTCAGATATATTATATCCGGAGAACCAAGAAAAATTGAGGCAATCTAACACAATAATGGTGGCTCACAGGGCCTTTACTGCTTACCTAGGCTATGACAACATTGAAAGCAACCTGAGAGTGCCTGTCTTTGGCAACAGGTTGCTCTTGCGCGCAGAAGAGCGAACTGCACAAAGAAACCAATACTATCTACTTGAAAGGGCAGGCATACGTCATCCAAAGTTATATCACAAGCCTTTAGATATAGACGGGCCAGCAATGGTAAAGGTGCAGGAAGCCACGCGCAATCTGGAGAGAGCATTTTTCATCGTATCCTCGTACGAGGACTATGAGAAAAAGTCAAAGCAAAAGATTGAGCAAGGGCTTGTGACAAAGGAGGATCTCGACAGGGCAACAATTGAGCAATATGTGCCGGGGACTTATTTTAATTTGAATTTCTTTGTCTCTCCTCTTACGGGAGAAACAGAATTTCTTGGAATAGAGCGGAGGCTTCAGACTAACATACACGACATTGTATCACTTTCTGCAAGACAGCAGATGGAAATGGAAGATATCCAGATACAAAATATCGAGGTAGGTCATACTCCAGCGAGCATAAGGGAGTCACTTCTAGAGAAAGTATTTGAAATGGGTGACAAGATTGCTGTCGCAGCAAGAAAAGAGTATCCGCCAGGCATAATCGGCCCTATTTCGCTTCAAAGTGTTGTGACAGTTGACCTTGACTTTGTAGTATACGACGTTTCATTGCGCGTGCCGGGTAATCCTATAATGGCGACTACAAGCCCCTATACAAAATATTATTATGGCCACACGATGGGAGTAGGCCGCAGGATTGCCATGGAGATAAAGGATGCTATGGAGCAGCATAAGCTGCCTGACATTGTGACTTAATCTAGCGCTCTATAGCTTCTTCAAAAAGGCCCTTTCTTACCTTGATTGGTATGTCATAGTACGCCGCCAGCGCTATAGAGTCAGAAGCACGATAATTGCGAAGGATAATCTCGCCCTTTTTGCTCTTAAAGTAAAGATTTGCTCGCAGAACCGAGCCACTTTGGTAGACATGTACTTTGACCAGCAGAAGATCCTGCATTACGGCAATTTCTTCAACCAAGTTGTAGATCGTAGGTATACTGCCCTTATCTCCTTCTTGAAAACGTGAAATGTGCCTTGCCACCTCGCCGGAAAATGCTCGCATTGGGAACTCTTTGCCGTCATTTGACTTTAATACTACGACCCCTTCGAGCCCCAGCTGGTCTACGAACCCTACATAACTTATTTTGGCGAAAATGTATTCCTCATCCTCTTGCGAAGGATCTCCTGACATTGTGTCGCTAGTATAGTAGACTTACCGAGAATTAAGGGTTTACGGATCTACGATAGGATTTAATTTGCAATCGTAGCTGATTTCACATACAGTTAATCAGACATGGAAGACAAGAAATGGCAAGCTTTAAGGGAAAGCGGTTTTAGAGTCTTTTTTGCAGGCTTCTTCTCGCTTATAATCGCGTTCATAATATACAGCCGGCTGACGATGCCTTCTTCAGAGCTATTGAGGGTTGAGTCGCAGGAACTGACAGGGCTTGCATGGAGTATGCTTGCCATAACTGCTGCTTCCATGGCATCGATGGCATATGGCGCATACGTTATTTTCCGGTCAGAGCACATCCGGACTGCACTAGGCTCTACCAACAGTCTGATTTCATTTATCACAGGCCCATTTTCTGACCGAAACTATTGGAAAATAATGATAGTTGCTGCAATTGGTTATGGGATATTTTTTGGTTTTCTCTCGCAGATACTTGTATACCGGGCGGATGTGTCTTTCACTGAAAGGGGGATCAACGTACCGTCGCTTGACTTAATACCATGCTGCGCTGCCCCTGGCTATATGCCCATGGTCACTCTCTACATCACTGATCATTTTTTGATATTGATAATACCACTCAATGTGATTCTTGCTACTGTTGTGTCTTTGCTGGTAGGCTTTAATGTTGCA
>JALYGW010000158.1 GCA_030776915.1 Thermoproteota archaeon | reverse complement strand
CGGCAGTGAACTCAAGACAAACAGAGAAGAAGGCCAATGAGCATTGCGTCCAGTTTCTGAACGTTCTCAACTGGCCCTGGAGAATCCGGCAGAAAAACCTTCACAATTCATTGCACAAGATGGCATTTTCTTGTAGTTATGGAAAAGATCACAGTTATCATAAGAGATAGGCAAAATACACATCAGGGTTTTTTACTGACAAACCATTTCTCTCTGCTTGTGTGCTTTTGAGTGCTTCTTCTTTTCAGCTGCTGCAAACTTGGCTGCGTGCTCGTCATCCCACAGTAATAATAGAGACTTGTCATCAGAGCAGCTTGCATCACTTAACGTATTGCATGCACCTTGCTTTTCAAGGAAACAAAAGGTGGAGGTGTTGATTTTGGGTTTCATCATAGCCAAAATCAAAATCAATCCTCTTCCAAGCTGACACACACTTGTGTTGGATGTGAGACTATGTCAAACACAGGTGACCTCTGTTGCGCTATCTCTACTAACTCCTTTATCGTTTCTTCCGAGGCATCGCCCTTTACTTTGAACTTGACTTTGATGTTCTCATAGCCATTTCTCACCTTGTCTGACATTCAGAGAAACCCCTGTATGTCAAGGTCTCCGGCAAATGTTGCTTCTACTTGGTCAATCTTGATCCCTCTTGCAGCTGCGTGATAAACCAAGCTTGTTGTGAGGCAGCCTGCTAATGCAGTAAGGAGGTATTCTACTGGGTTTGCTCCCTGATCAGTTCCTAGGAGAACTGGAGGTTCGTCCTTTTGAAAGACAAAAGGGTGGTTCCTTTTGTGGGTCTGGAGGGCACCATCAAATTCATTGATGGTTGTGGTATTGTGCCCACCACTAATCCAACGATTTTGGGCTCTGAAGTTGAACTTGGCAATCGACGGATTCTGCCTGATGGCCCCCATTGTTTCGTACAACTTCTCTACGTCTACCCCGTTTACAACCTTCTCGGTTGGTGTTCTTGATGTTGTTTCTTTTTGACTTTTTATTGTTTGAGTCATATTCAGTGATATCATGATATCACTATATATACTTATCGATATCGTGATATCACATTTATATAGCCAAGTCAACTACATTAGAATGTATATGGCCAAGAATCTAATCGTCAGAGGATTTGATGACAACACACATACACAACTAGGCGATGTAGCTCGAGAAAAAGGAGTTTCAATAAATTCCATTGTAAGGGATGCTGTCGATAGATGGCTTGAGCAACAGAAGAAGAGCATTCCAAAGAAGCATCACCTTATCCTTTATGATAGTGATGATTCTATGATAGCACTTCTAAAGTCAATGGATGGACTTGCTAAAGATTCAGAATGGTTTAGATGTTATGCAGGACCGCCCCAGTCACGTGTTAGCAAATATATCAATAACCTGGGATGGTTTGAAGGAACCATTCTACCTTATGAACCTCAAAAGCAAAATGTCTTAAAATATTGTGGAGCAACAATGGAAAGGATCGCTAAAAGCGCCAACAACCGCCAAGTATGCTGCATGGATTTTCTTATCAATGATGTTGCCAAGTCATCGCTAAAGCAGGCCATGAACATTGAACATGCATATGACAATGACAGGATTTCTGGGTTCATGTTTTGCACGTATAGGACAGATACGCTGTTAGGTGCAGATATGACTAGCATATTGGAACTGTTTGAGTTGCATGATCAGGTCTTTGTCTTGAAAGAATCTGAAGTATACAAGTTGCATGTAACCAAAGAAAGTGTACATAAATTCTTTATAAGCTGAGGAATAGTCTATGGACTGTCATTTTTAAAAACCCGGGCCCGGGGGAACCCAGAACGATATCGGTTACTTTAGTAGATTCCAGGAATAATAGGAAGGTTACGAGCTTTAAAGCTTTTTGTTACCTATCCCGAATTTCTTATCAAATGAATTCATAATTTTTAAGATCATATATTTTATTGACGATAAGCAAATCACCTGATCGTCTTTACCTCGGGAGAGTACTGTCAAACGGATTATCCCATTCATAGGAGAAGAGTCTAATGCACAAGCGCGTATTATCCTAGGTCATTTAAGGGGAGCAGACGCAAGGCTCCCCGCGCTTTTAGAGGCACCACATATTAGATGTTCCTACCGGTGGAATCATGTTTTGATATGATTTCTACTAGGCCATCAGGAATCAAATATAGAGATAAATGATACTTTTTGCAACCTAGATTCTAGGCTCTAGCTTATGGTCCCTGTCGAACTTGAACATTTCCAAATGGCTAGGAAATCATGCAGCTACTGTTCAGGAAGCTCACGCTGAGAGTGCTTTGATTGCATCATTTTCTCCCTCATCTATTAGTCTGTTTATTGACTCTACTGTAAAATCTAAAAATTTGCTTGAAATGCTATGACGGTCATCTCTGCGTTCTATGCGAACTACTTTGGCCATTTTGAACTGACCTTTTATGATGTCTATGTTTCGTTTGTTCGTTTGTGGATTTATATCATCCAAAATTTCACTAATTTTCTTTCTCCATTGGTTATCATGTTTTCCAAGAGCAATTAGTTTCTCAATCAAATCAATCTGTTGTGTCACAACTGTAGCTGTCCTTATATCATGGTCTGTCGTATCAGAAAACATTATATCGTTTAACCTGTCCTTAACGCCATCGTAGTCTATGGGGACAACCTTTTTTTTAGACGGCCATACATTTACTATATATACTTCTAAATCTGGAACCTTTTGTCGATTTTGCTTACCTGCGCTTTTAATAAAAGCCTCAATTTTTTCGGAGCCTAACTTGTATTCCCAATAGGATTTATGTGTCTCTATTACCTCTCTTAATGGGGTATTACTCAGCAAACCGCCATCCCAAAACTTGCGTGCCTCTATGTCCTGGTAGTCATAAAAGATAGGCACCGTAGCACTCGCCATTACATGTTCTAGCCTGATACCGTCGTTGTATTCTATTTTGATTGGCTTTCCTGAAGCAGTACCGCCATATTCCGTTCTTCTTATTATATTACCTTGGTCATCTTTTCCTTTCTCATAACTATCAAATGTTACTGCCTTACCTTCAGCCACATCTACACTGACTGAGAGAAGTCTTGGCTCGCCATTATCAAAGCTTGTTGATATCGGAAAATTGGCAAATTCGTGAAGACTTTTTTTAAGTGGTTCATTGTTATAACGGATCCAAATATTTTTTAGGGCATTTGGAACAGTAATCCAAGACGGCAACCATTCGTGCACTGTATCTTCCATGTCAAAGAATTTATCATCTTTAATCATCTTAGGACTAGTAAATACGTTTTTCACTCCTGCATAGGTAAACTTTTTTGTGCAATAGTACCTCCTTGCTGCCTCTCGTGAAGCAGACTGTCTATTTTTGTTATGCCACCATGAAGTACTTTCTAGGACTACGTCAGAAGGCACTGACACATGCTTCCAAAAATTTTCAAGCTTTTCTGCTGAGGACTTCCAATTTTTTGCTTTCAAAAATTCACTTACAATTATTGCAGCATTTATTGCGCCTATCGATGTACCAGCAATGATATCAAATAATGGTCTACCTTTCCCATCTTTTTTACTAATCTTCTCGCATAATGCCTTAAACGCACCCGCCTCATAAGCGCCTAGCGCTCCACCACCTTGAAGAACAAGAGCTCTTTGTTTATTCGGTATTGTTTCGTTGCTCATAGTGCAATGACGCAAATATCTTTAAAAAAGATAGGGCGTTATGAGCTTGATTTAGAATTCTAATAACTTTAACTGTCGTCGTGGTCGAGAGTGCTAATGACTTTAATGATTGACATTTCCCTTTATTCACCAGCTTATCTGCCAAGGATAATACAGCGTTTGGTCTGTTGATGCTGGATCTACTCTATATCCTGCATGTCTTTTCTCAGCGCTGCTGTAATCTTGAACTTCAAGTGCATCACTTTGCTATACATACAAAAAATATCTCCGACATATTCACTCTAACGCGAACTTTCTTGGTCCTTTTTCTTCTTGCGAGAAGTCTATGGCTCTTGATTTTCTTCTTCCTCTTCCTCTTCTTCTTCTTGAGTTAGTTCCGCCATGAGATCGGCGTACTACATTTTATTCTTCAGTGCTTCGCGATAGGATATTACCTCGTTGAAGGGCACTTGCCATTACGTCTCTAAACATTATTATTCTCATTTTCTTCCTCTTCTTCTTCGCCGGCATAGCGATTTGATAACACGAGTCCATATCTCTTTAGCAGACCTGGGGCAGCCTCAACATGAATTTTCCATATGGCAAGCGCTATCTCTTCTGACAAATTATAAGCTGCAACCATAGCCATTACTCGCTTTGGGTCAACATTTGGGTCGTTAGCAGTGTTGATTAAGTCACGCCTTGTTTTTGTTAGTCTGCTTTCTAAAATGGCGAGTTGGTTTAAAACTTCTTCGGCTGTTAACTTTGTAGCAAGTATTTGTCTTTCTGGTGCAAAGGCTTCATGCATGTACCTGCGAAACGTTCGAGGTGGTATCTTTAACTGGTGCATAGTTTCCAAAGGCGTGTAGCCTTCTTGAACTATCAACCTGCGAATTTCTTCAATTGCTTGATTTTTAAATGGTTTGATGTATTTCTCACGATGAGTGGCGTTTTGAGCCAAATTCAAGGTAATTGTAGCCTGTTCTTGTATAAAAAGCAAAAGATGTGTGCTTTATTAGGTGTATCTGTGTATGAATTCCGAACATATGCACTCCTAAGCGACAGATAGAATGCTACACGTCGTCAAAAAACGACAATGAAAGCGTTGTCGGTGTGTATGTATAATTTGATAGGAAAACAAGGAGAGAAGTCTTCTCAAAAAAAGCTCTTCTTCTCGCTTAGTCTTCTGTAGTCCAAAATGTGCACCAACAGCAATATAACGCGCCGGCGAGCTTCGTTGTTGTTATTTTGTTTTTGTTTTGTTATTTAAGTTGGTAATGGTGTTGGAGTTGGCGCTGCCAAGACAGAAAATAATCGTAGAAGAAAAGAGCAAGACCTGAAGAAGACTCAGTTCACGCTGACTGTTCCAACCATGTCTGGATGCAGTAGACAGAAGTAAGGTTACTCGCCGGCTTCTGTAAAGGTCAAGTCAAATGTTGCAGCTGGAGCTATTATGCCAGAGTCAAATCTGCCGTCTGTTGTTGCATCAGCTCTAATGTTTTTTGAAGAATAACTGATGCGCAATGACTTTGGCTTTTTGTTGGACTGTTTTTTCTTTCCAAAAATCTTAAAGGTAAGCAGCAGTTTCTAAACGCTATGACTGCATCCGAAATTACCACACAACA
>JALYGW010000157.1 GCA_030776915.1 Thermoproteota archaeon | reverse complement strand
ACTATAGTGTCTGTAGAAGGCAAGCCTAAAATATTGCGCGAAGGGGCGATAAAATCTAGGGAGATATTACATCTCATTGGATGAATTTAACCTCATTGTATCCACTTTTAGATTTAAAGAAGAAGATGCAGAAGACGAAATTCTCGAGCTGCTTGATAAATTTGGTGACCCGGCAGCAGAGTCAGAGATAATCGAGATAAAAGGAATGATACTTGTACAGACTTCACTGGACCCCCTTACTATCATTGATAAACTAAAGGAGATAGTGGCCTCAGAACCTTGGCAGGTTCGTTATATACTTCGAGTATTGCCAATACAAGATGTTGTCCCCACACGGCTGGACACAATAAGTCATGCTGCAAGTGAACTCATCACAAAAATCGGCAAAGATACTTTCAGGGTAACGGTTGAAAAAAGGCACAACTCCATTGGTTCTATGCAGATTATAAAGGCGATAGCAGACCAGATCAACAACAAGGTCGATCTGGAGAACCCCGACTGGGTTATTCTAGTACAGGTACTTGGAGGGCTGACTGGAGTATCAGTCCTTCGACCAAATCAGATTTTCAGCTCTGTGATTGAAAAACGCAAGTAAGTGACCCCTTCTTTATCCTATGAGGACGGCTGCCTTTTCCAAAAGATATTGTAGAAACTCGCTGTTGTCCAATTTTGCAGGAGAACCTAGCAAATTAGCAAGCCGGATCCTCTTATCCTCATTCGGCTTCAATACAGAATTATTCAAGTCAAATTCGCTCTTAATCCATTGTTCAAATTGACGTAACGCTTCATTATCTTGTGAAAAGGCTATAAAACACCCACCAACATCTTTCTTCAGACCAGCCCTTCGGATCGCTTCTGAAATTTGATCAGTGCCTGCGAGACGAATTAGTAGTTCGATTTCACACCTGTTTGTAAGCATGATACTTCTTTTTTCTGCTTCAAGTGCTATTCTGAGCACCCCCAGCACATGCTCTTCTCCATATACTGCGTTGGCATCTACTGCCTGTATCGATACACTATTGTGTTGAGAACGTATCATATCTACCAGTTTACCAGGATCGTGAACGATCTTTTGGACGCCGGTGATTGATACATGATAGCCATTGAGTGTGTAATGCATTCCACCATGAACCACTGTGACGATCTTGACTGTATCGCCACTTTTTACAAGTGTGTTATTTCCCTGAAGAGAAGCAGAATCGACATCATTTAACGCAATTATCAAATTGCTTCTTTGCAAAATGTGAGGCTCAACTGAAATAGTTGTTAAAAAGTCCAAAATGTCTGAGACTGACGCACTGGGTCGATCAAGATTGACCGCAGCTCTGCCGACTGCTTTTTTTGCCCCCCCAAGCAGTCTTATAGTTATCATTCCTCAACTTCTTCCTCAATCTCTCCGACTTCAGAAGGCGCCATTGAAGCCTTTTCTTGTGCAGTTTGCTTTCGCAAATGGGCAGTAATGTAACCGGCTAGCTCATTCCTTAGGACTTTAGACCTGATTATGGCTACTTCGCTCATGACGTTTTTGTTAGTGTTAAAATCAAGCCCAAACTTATCAGGATACTTCTCCAATAGCTCAGCGGATATACGCTTTATTCTATTCATGCAGTAGAAAGGCAATTTCAAGGATATTTTATCTTTGTTATACGCGTGCAAGATAGGCCTCAGAATTCTTCTGCAGCAGTTCTACTATCTCATCATAGGATATACCCAGGGTATACGCAACTGATGCAACAACGCTTACTAGACAGGAAGTGGAAATAGATGGCTTATTCTCAAAGCATCGGGAGTATTGCACAGGACCATCCGTTTCAACCAGGAAGCGATCTCTATCTGTATTTTTTAACAGCACTTTCTTGTCTTCAGAGTATACGAGCGGAGGGCCATATGACACATATAGTCCCCTATCCATACATATTGCCAATTGTTTCTTGCTGCCTGCAAACCAGTGTAGCAAGACGCTCTTGATACGATAGGAGGATAGCATTTCTAACACCCTATCAAGCATTCTTCTAGAATGTATTGATACAGGCCTGCCAGTTAACTCTGCCAACTCAAGCATTGCTAAGAAGACATACTCTTGCTGCTTGATAGGCACGTCATATGTACCATCAAGGCCAATTTCACCAATACCATCTATTGATTGTAAGTTTGAATTGAAGATTTCTCTAAACCTTTCTAGATCTTCCCTAGCCGAAGATTCTGGGTGTATCCCGATAAACTGCTTGATCACATTGCGATGAGTATTGAATAGGTCGAAACTTCTAATTGTAGTTTCGACGTCGACTGTAACAGAGCACGCGATGATTTTCATCATACTCAGACTCGATATTATATGATGTACATACCCGGAGTAACTGCTGTCAGTGAGATGAATATGAGCATCAAAGAGCAATTATGCATATTGAAAGACTCAATATAAAATAAATATTTGTAAAATCTTTCCCAGACAGTTTATTGTGTCATAAGAACAATTACTATAGGATTTAACTGATAAGGTTATTATTGCAACAAAAAAAGCCAACCGGGATATGAAAAAGTAATCGTCGTGTCCTTTTGCTCTGTGAGAATGGATACTACAACAATCTTTTCTTGCACGGAAGCATAGAGAGGCATAATAACAACATAAGTCAAAATAATTCTTATTATCATTATTAGATAATAATGACTCTATACGTGCTGAAGTGGGTCAATTAATTATTAAAGTATAAGTACATTTTTAATATAGTTTAGTCACGTACTGCGTATGTCTTCTGGACCTGAATTTGGCCTTGCAGCAATGTATCGCGTCATGA
>JALYGW010000156.1 GCA_030776915.1 Thermoproteota archaeon | reverse complement strand
CCTCAAAACTGCCGACCTATTTCCCCTAGACCAGGCAGCATACACCGGCGCTTCAAAACCTGGAACCAGCCGATGGTATGAATTTACAGTTGGGGCCACTAACGCGGCCAGAGAAGATGCATGTCTTAGTAGTCCTCCAATAAAGTAGCGTCCAATTTGACTCAGCTCAGAGTAGTTGTCATCAGGGTCGTAAAATATGTTGCTTCCTCCTGACCATAGGCTCACACTTACATGCATTCCAGAGCCATTATCGCTTTCGCTGCTCCTTGGGTTATTCTCGTCAAAGATTGGCTTGGGCATAAAATTTGCCACCTTACCATACTTTTTGGCCAGGCTTCGGACAACATCCTTGTATATTTGTACATTGTCGGCTGCCTTTGTAATTGTGCTATGCATAAAGTTGATCTCTATCTGGCCGCTGCTTGCAACTTCATGGTTAAGATTGGTAACCTTAATTGAGTAATTATTCTTCAGGATCTTGGCAACTTCAAATCGTAACTCAAGTAAGGAGTCTTGGAATGGAGGTGCGTCATAGCCATGCTTTCTGCGGATGGGATACTTTCCAGTCCTTTCTGATGATTGGATTTCGAGTCCTCCGTTGTTGTTGAAAAGAATGTCCTCAAAAACAAAGCACTCAACCTCAGGGCCGGTTTGACATGTCAGTCCTTGGCTCCTCAGATCTTCCTCCAACGCCTGAGGAACATACCGGGGGTCTTTAACCAGCCTGCCGTTGCCAAAGCCTTCATAAACGTCCGCAATTACCGTGGCGACCTTGTAGTTTGGCAATGGCATGAGCCGCAAGGTTGACCTGTCAGGAATAAGCAAGAGATCTGATTCGTTTATCTTTGAGAATCCCGTGACAGAGGAGCCATCCAGTGCTATGCCGTTCTGTAAATGCTCAGACGGATCTCCTATGTCACTAACAATATATTTTGCCAAAAACCTGCCAACGACGTCAGTATATCTTAATTGGACAAATTCCACGTCTTTAAATTTCAATGCATCAACGCCGTTCTCAAGCGAGTCCCTTACTGTCATATTTATATTTATTATCTGTACAATTTAAGTTTGATATCGAATCTACCTCTCTTTATAAAATTGATAAGGATAGGCATCCCAGGAGTGAAAATTTTTGATAGAACCAGGAAACCAATTATGATAGCAGCGGAGGAAGAATGTGCTTAATGCACGCACGTTATGCAGTGTTGAGTTTGTTTGGAAGAATCAGATATATGACATGCATTCAGAGAGTTGTAGTCTCGACATGTGGAAACAAGCAAGATTATAGCCTCCCGATGTAAAATATTTTTGACCACGAAAAGCTAGGCTTCTGCTAAGCGCATTCTTGAAATAACTCTTGCTATCTTGTGTGAAAAGGATCTCATATCAAAGAGTGTATAAAATTAACTTTCAAACTATTCGTGCCGCATATACAGTACCGGGGACTGAAAACAGATATGTTTATTTTTATTTTTATTATTATTATTGGATTGCCGAACCCAAAACTGAATAGCACCTTTATTTTTAGATTAATTCAAGCCTCTGTTGGGCATAAATACCAAGACGGGGGGCTGGTGGTCATAGTCCTAGATAATAATGGTAGAGGAGGTCTTCTTATGTATTGTACGCTAGCTATTGAAGATATAATAATACCATTTCAGCGCTAAGATAATGATTTATAGGTATCTGGTTTCCTACAACAAGTACCTTAATGCAAGGACCACTTATGTGCTCCGCATGCAGGAGCGAGGTCGTGATAACGGATCATGAATGTGGCGAAGTTATTTGCAGCCGTTGCGGTGTGGTAGTTGAGAGGTTAGAAGGTTCTGCAATACAAGAATGGCGAGCCTTTAGTGTCGAAGACTTCTACCGCAAGTGCCGCATCGGTGGCGCAACTTCGCTTGCACGATATAATAAAGGACTCGTCACAACAATAGGATACGGCAGAGACTCAAAGGAAAAGGGTTTTAACTTTGACAGAATAAGGGTCTGGGACTTTAGAATACAAGCAGCAAATGATAGGAGTCTGAAGCAGGCGCTGCCGGCCCTCGAGCACCTGAAGGAAAGCTTGGGATTGCCCGACACAATAGTAGAAAAATCAGCTTATTTTTACAGAAAAGCCGCCAGGATTAACCTGATAAAAGGCAGGACGGTATCTTCCGTCCTCGCTGCTTCAGTATATCTCGCCTGCCGCGAATTAGAGACGCCCAGAACTCTCAACGAAGTATCGTCTGCCAGCAATGTCCCACGAAAGAAAATTTCACGTGACTATAGGCTCCTTGTGCATACCTTTGATCCCAAGATTCCTGCAATAGATCACATGAGGTGCATAACACGTATTGCAAATAAGGTATGCCTCAGCGAAAAGACCAAGAGGATGGCAATAAAGATCATGCGCCAAGTTATTGCAATGCAGATATCTCCAGGCAAAGGCCCGATGGGAATCGCAGCAACAGTTCTCTATATTGCTTGCCTTCAAGCAGGGGAAACTAAGACGCAAAAAGAGCTTTCTATTGCAGCGGGCGTCACAGAAGTGACTATCAGGAATCGCTACAGTGAACTGAAGAAATATCTACAGGACTTTGCAAAGTCCTCCTCCGTAGCAATAGCAATATTCATGTTCGTCTTCCAGTCACCCATCTTGCTTAGTTCTGCGAGATATCCAACTGCACTTGTGCTCTCCTAAGCTTTTGCAATCATTTCAAAAGCAATTAATAAGAATATACCGCTATTAAACATCATCAACAACCCCTCATTGCAACGGTTTCTCAACTAATGACAGACGGATCTGGGCATTGCAAGTCTGGTAGTCGTAATCATCATCATCATCGTCGTCGTCATCATTGTCATCATCATATATTTTCGTTCAGCGTAGGATAGGGACTCCTATAACGGTCTTGAAAAAGAAAATCAAAAATTCATCTTCTCTAGCAGGCAACACTAGTACTACTGCTACTGCTGCAACCAGCAGCCGCTCTTAGTCGAACCTCTAGGTTGAAGCTAGATAGAATTTCTTTGCACCTTGTCCGAATGGTGATCTCCGTAACTTGGGAAAAATTGGCAATGTCTGTAAGGTACATATGATAGCCGCAAAGACACGCGGATATATACAAGTATGCTGAAGCAATTCCGACTGGATCCTTACCCGACAGCAGTATATTATGCTCAGTCTGGCGGGCAATTTCTAATGCCATTTTTTGAATTCGCCAATCAATCCTAGCCCTGTTTGAAATCTTCGCAATGTATTTTTCTAGAGGTATGACGTGATCAAATTTTGTTTCGCTGTGACACCGCATATCATCCGATTCTATAGCATTCGTCATGCACATTGCCATTCTCTTGTAACATCTAAATGCTATTCTCACAGATGACCGTTTGTTGCTGCAAAAATCTGTAGAATCAACGATCTCTTCGAGCCCTCTTGCAATACATGTCTGCTTGCATGCAAGGTACACGGCTGCGATAGCATTGCCATTGACAGACATGCCCTTAGTATTGTTTTTAGACGAATAGCTCCTGTATACCTTGGCCGCAGTCTCTGATAGTGACCTTGGAAGCACCAACTTGGAACATATTTTGTCTATAACCGAAAGCACCCTAGCAATCCTCCTTTCCTCTGAAGATGCCTTAAGTCGAGCGTGCAGCTTACGTACACATGCAATACGTTCAGCATTGGCGAAATTGATCGGTTTGCCGTTATAGTCTTTATCTGATACACTGATTTCTGTCTGCAGTCCATAGTTCATCAGTAAAGAGCTAGTTTGTCCGCTGCCACGCAAGTTTTTCAGCCTGTCATCAAAATTGTTAGAATGAGTTTCATGTCCGCAGTAGTCCATCTTCTCAAGCACGACATAGCCGCAGGATTGGCATATGTATTCACCATGATGCACATCAAAAATAAGATGCGAGCTGCATTCTGGGCATGATGGCTTTATATCGTTGTCATTTTTTATACCATTGGCAAGGAGAGTGACACCTGTTTCCATACTTTTATCCCCACCACCCAGTACAACTTTTGTCAGCTGTCATTTCCCAACTGAGTCGTGAAACTTCCGTCATGCCCTGCTTGTAAAGTATTCTACTTCTAAGTGAATCTCCTGGAAATATCATGAAAATCATTTCCTTGTAGAAATGTAATCGATACAACTTATACTTCAATGTTTCATAAATTTAACCTGGCTCTAAATTATAGTTTATATCAGAATGTACTATAAGATTTTTAGTCAAAAGCGTTCAGTGCGTGATTCTATTTTATTTTCATAGCTCCGCTCTGCTGGATAACCGCCGCTCGAGAAAAATTAACTATCAAGGTTATTAACATTATGCAATTTGCACACAACGATGAATGGCATACGAGCTACAAGTTCCAGAGGCGTTGAGGATGTCTAGAGCATTAGTAATCTTTATTTTCTGGGCAATAGGCTTTACAATAGGTTCAGCAGGGTATCTAATGGTGCCAAATGCAGTGTCGTGGCTAGGCAGTATACTACCTGAAATCGTTGTGAACCAAGCAGTACTGGGGTCTATTTTAGCTGGTATAGTCGGCTCAGCAGTAAGCACATTTACTGTTGTGACTTGGGCAAATAGAGCTCCATAAATTTTTATTTTTATTTTTATTCATAACTTCTCCCCCCCTTCGAATTTGCTAACACACAATATTTTTTTCCTAATACACCATATATGTCATGTATGATAGACATAGTTGTCTTGGCTATTTGTCACTCGATCTTTTCAGTAATTCCAAAAATAAGAAAGTGATTTGGCATACGATCTTGGTTTCATGTTGACTTCTGTTTCCTCAGGTGGCATTGCAGGATTCTTAATCGGATATGCGGTGAAAAAGGGAATAAAGATCATACTTGGCATAGCTGGCCTCTTTTTAGGGAGTTTGGCATACCTAAACTACAAGGGATTGGTAAGCGTTGACTGGGAGAGGATCGCATCTGTGTCAAACAAGGCTATTTCAGAATTTTCTTTAGACAGCGCTAGCTATGCCTCTTCCATAATGGATAGTCAAGTAGTGCCAACAATGATGAACTTTGGAGTTCCACTGACTGGCAGTTTCGCTGCAGGCTTTATCTTGGGCTGTATGAGAGGCTAGTAAGCTAGGTGTAAGATTTCTGCAATTATTGTCATTGCGATCCTAATGTTTCATTGAAAGAATTCTGACTGACTTAAAAATCAGTACCAATTACTAAAGACATCTAGTCAAAAGTATTAGGCTTTATTGCTAAGAGGCTTGTCAAGATAGCTAGCTAAATAGTATCTGTACATCTTGTAAAGATTCCTTTAGGGTACCCGTATTAACCTATAAATGAATTATACCTGTGAATGATTGTAAGCGTTGTATGCGACAAATGTAGTTCGATAGTGTACAAGATGAAAGCGCTTCGCCCCGTAAAGGAGATTTTGAGCCAGTCAAGCAACCGCTGCACAAGTTGTGGTGCTCCACTTAGCCTAGGAGAGTTTTTGATAAAAGCTACAAAAACTTGATGATGATGTAGAACCCCATGGATGTCGAAGGTTCATTCTATTTTTTATTATCGTTGAATCCTTTTGATACCAAAAATCGGCGTTGTCCAATCTTTAGGAGATAAAAATGGCTCGACCCCATCAAGTATCCTCTCAATCACCCTCTTGCAGTTCATTTCAAGATTGACATCTTTACCTTTTTACCGGTAGGCGCATTTTCTGTTTTTGTTTGTTATCCGCGCTTAGGAGGTTTTTGTTATGAGCCTCAGCAGAGGTATTATTATTATTATTTTATTACTACTACTGTAGATAGCCATATGAAAGCAAGAGATCACTGTCTCGAACCCATCCGCTTCCAATGTCTGTCCTATAGAACATGTTTGGTATCATGATGTTCGCTACTCTCTGGTAGGCCTGCTTGCTTGCCTCCGCAGTGGTAGTACCGGAACCTGTAATGACAAGTGAATAGCCTGACCTGCCTGCGACGCGCCAATCGTTGCCTTCTCTCTTTACCTCTCCCAGGTGGATTCCGTCTAGGTTCTGAGTTTTAAAAAGTATAGTCGCTTCTTCTGAAAATTTTCTGAACGTTCGATCATCATTGAACGGAAATGGCGGGACAGCTATAACAACACCAACTTGAAATCCGCTCTTTGTCTTTAATTCCGCTTTTTCTCCACATGAAATAGAATATAGGAATTTGCTCCATTTGCTGGCCACTCCTTCCATGTGGATAGATATTGTAGGATATCCAAAGCGCGACGTGAACTCTAAGGGATATATGCCTGTTCCATTTGCGATGCAGTTGACATCGATATAGCCGACATAGCTTGAGGCGGCAAGATCTTGTTCAATTTTTTCAAGTGTAAGTTGAAAAATCCTGCTTTTCTGTATCCATAGCATAAGAGTACCCATCTCACCTGTGCTGGGGCCAATGTTTCCGGGGAATAATCGCTTGTGCTCAAAGTTGATGTTCACAGGCCGGATGAATTCTTTTCCATTGAAGAATCCGCCTACAGCTACCTCTACACCAGAGGAATACTGCTGTAATTGAAATATCTTTATTTTATTTGACCAATTCTTTTTGTAATGTGCAAGGACATTGATCACGTCATTTCCATCAGTCTCTTGACCTACAAAGAGCAGCTCTTTTTCGCTCTGTGCTTTGCCGCTGGGTTTTATGACGTATCTGCCAGGCTTTTCATGTACAAATTGTATGGCGTCGTCAAAATTCGAAAAATTCCAGCTTGGAAGCACAGAGACACCTGCCTTTGTAAGCTCCTGCTGGCCGAATTCTCTTTCATTTTCAAGCTTATCTGTGTATAAGCTTCCTCCTATTACCTTCTTACCTTCAGATCTCAGTTTCTCTGCGACCTTGCCAAATCCAATATCATCAAAAACAACTACATCTGCCCAGTCTGCATGGCCCTCCCATGAATCGATCTTATCTACAAAGCCGTCGCCGACATCTCTTTCTGTCACACTCTGTATATAGAACTTGACGTCATTGCCCTCTTGCCGTATGGCGTATGCAAGGTCAACGCTTAAGGCTTCAGGGGATACAAAGAGGAATTTCAATTCCATTATAAAGAGCAGTGGGAATTTTAAAGACTATCGGTTCAGTGAATATGCTTAATACCTTACAAAACTTTGATTTTCATGTGGGCATAGAGAGAGAAGCATATAATTTAAACACACATATGCTTTTAAAAAGAAAGAAAGCAACCAACCATTGAATCAAAAAAAGATTCATCACCATCATCATCATCATGAAAAACTTTTCAGAGCTAGTGATTCAAAGATGGCAGAAGGTATTTGCATATAGGACGACGGATATAACCGCAAAAAAACAAATCAATCATTCAGCCGGTGCGACAAAAAAAGGTGTAATTGCGCTGCCTGCTTGTCAGCTGAACATGAAAGAGAACATCATCCAACAACAACAACAAGAACAACCTATTTTGCAACTGTGAAAACTGAACAGCTGGCTTGCACAATTAGCTTAAGCCACGACTCGACAATGATGTGACCTTTAATGGCAAACCTGCAGCAAAAACATTTTTAGGATGTACAACTAACGATATATAGCCATTGGAACCTAATGTGAAAAGATTTCTTAGATTTCAATTGATGTGGATAGGAATCTCTATTGCTATCAGCCTTGCCCTTGCTTTTATCCTTCCATTCCCATTTGATATTATTGCCATAATAGGAGTCTTCCTTAGCATTAACTACTTCATCAGGCAGAGACAGATGAGAAAAATGGGCCTTAACGCATGGAGCTTTTTTGGATCGACTCCAGGTTCTGAAAAGCAAGGCGTAAACTATTATTGCATGAACTGTGGAACTAAGCATAACCAGGCAGCATGTCCCAATTGTGGTTCTAAATTAAAAAAGGCGGGGTTCTAATTTTCGGCTCTGTTAACTTAACCACCGTCCATCACTAGGTATGTCATAAACCGTATCCTGTCTGTACCCATATACTCAAGTACAATAGAAATAATTTCAGCCAGTTCCAGACATGCTGTCTATTACAATTCTCCTTCCTACAAGGAAAATGGTCGTCAAAACACTCAGTTC
>JALYGW010000155.1 GCA_030776915.1 Thermoproteota archaeon | reverse complement strand
CAAACGCCCTTATGCTAACAAAAAGGAGAGGGTATCCGCCAACAGCGTAGGAAGAAGACTGCGAATACCAATATTTTAAAATGCCTTGATATGTAACAATTCTTCTTTATGGTACACGCAGAAAAGCCACCCAGTAAAGTAATAGACTTTGCTGACAAAGATTTTTGTGAGTCTAGATGAAAATACCTTGGTTGCTGAAGCTGCAAGGATAGATGTATGAAAAAGAGATGTGATGTCTGTAGCGTCATAGTTACCCATGATGATAGTGAAAGGCTACTCCGACAATCCGTTGGGATGACCACTGCTAGAGACTTTCTCCAACGGGTGATTGCTCAAAGCAAGGGCCCATTTAAACTGACGTTAAAGGATATTATGAGCACACACCGCTAATCACTATAAATAAGGAAGCATTAATTAATGATGCAATTCTGCTCAGGAAGGGCAAGAATATTGCTCGACTTCCTGTGGTAAATGGACAATCTGGCGAAGTACTTGGAATTGTCTCTTTGAGAAGCCTTATTAGTAGAGCTTCCCATGAGGGCATTGATCCAATTAGTGCTTAAGCCTTCGTTTGTTACCGCAGTCTACCTTCTATATATACATGTTATTAAGTGAAAAGCAAGATATTATCTCTCTATACTAAGTAGAGCAGGAGGCAATTCAAATGCAAGTATTGCTGCTGCAATCAAGAGGGAAGATCTGTAAATTAGGAAAAGATAGTGCCATTATATTCTATGATTTTTAGGTGGCAAGCAAATCAAACTATATGTATATGTCTCTCTGTCTATGCTGATGTATGAAACCTGTATAATGTTTAAGAGACCAATTACTTTATGGTAGACGAAGATTCTCAAAAGAAGATAATAACTGCTGACTTTCAGTGCTTTGTATGTGGTGCCATCCTTACGAGCGAGGAGGACAGGCGCCAACATTTAGAAAAGGAAATGCACAGGGCAACTGAAAAGAAGGATATTGATACTGTGAAAAGACAGACAGAGCTAAGTGAGATGCATAGACAACCATATGAGTCGGTATAGCATCCTCACTACTATTAGGGCTTCTCAATACGTGTATTAGCTATTCTATAATATTAACCAGCAATAAAGGGATTTCAAAGAGAAAACGGATAATTAGTTTCTCGGCTATTATGTAGCTATAAAAATGGTGATTGCCTCTAGATGAGCGAACAACAACAACAGCAACCTCAGCTTTATCAATACAGTGTCAAAATAGAGATGACTGCTAAAGGTCTGGCTATGCCTACCATACATGTTTACTCCAATGATATGGAAACAGCCAGACAACAAGCAGTGGAGCAATACGCCCAGGTGATAGAAGAGCTAAAAGGTAAGGGCCTGCCAGTTGCAGCTCCCGACTTCAAAACATAAGCTGTCATTCTCTACTGTATTTGTGGATCTAATATATGACAGATCATGACCATGCAACGGTGTAGGCATCTTATATTGCAGATAACTTATAATATAGTTAATTGACCTTATTTTCTGATAACACTAGCATCAACTTTTACAATTAGTGCCAAAAAGTGCCAAATCTAGTTCCAAATGGACTTACTGTTCTCTTGTTATTCAAGCAAAGTTACAAATCATTCAATCCTTGAAGATGGGGATAATATAGATAATAATCGTGTTAAAATTTTAAAAGAAAGAGAAAAGAGGGGGGGTGGTGAGGAGAGTTAGTTAGTTAGTTGTTTCTTAGTCCCACTTGCTCCACGCAGCCATCCAACGGTATGTCCACGTGTTGAGCTTTGCACCTAACGCAGCTATTGGAACCGACAGCACTGCTCCTGCGCCTGCACCCAAAGCGACAGGACTGTTGTAGAATTTGCCGACCTGAGGTTCAATAGGAGTCATATATGATGGAAGTGTAGGCCTTGGATATTTGAATGCCACTTCAAGCGGATCCCTTATGAGCAGCAGGTTGACCATATTGAACAGGGGCATTGACAGGCCAACCAGTGTTCCTCCTATGATTATAGCAGCGTGTTTGTTCCTTCTCGTAGCCCAATATGTTAGATCCAACAACATTGCCGATGGTATCCATACAGGTACTGCAATGAAGTCATAAGGATAGCCCAACGCGAACCATGCACCCTTGGCGACCCAAGTGTAGATGGTCATGATTGTGGCATAATATGTGGCAGTTCCTGGAACTCCTGTGAACAGCATATAGTATATCGCTCCTACTACGAGCATTGTAGATTGAGCGATCGAAAATACTACAAATGATGTCCACGCCCAGTCTGTGTAGAAGATATAGTCTCCTGAGTTGATGGTTAGCAGCGTGCTGTTGACAGCAACCACCACTATGAATAAGTAGTGCGTTGTACGTCTAAGCCAGACCATTATCTTCCCAGACATAGACGTGGTATATAAAATTTTATGTGAGCTATAAAGCGTACGAAATTAGTGTATGCGCGTGCCACGCTAGATGCATTAGGCACATATAAGAATTTGCAGTAGTATCCAAATCTTTAGCATTCAGGCGAAAAAGAATGCTAAGTAGAGAGAAATCTAAAACAAAAAGAAGAAGAGGAAATAGAGGACACCTATGCTCTAACGGGCTTCTCCGTTGAAATCTTCCACATGAAGAAGAATCCTAGAGCCTCAATCACAGTTAGGACGGAAAGCGCATAAATGCCGCTAGGCAATGGATATGCCCATGGATAGACTGAGACTCCCACGTAGACCCCTCCTGCGGTTGCAGCCCAGACCACCGCAAAGCCAATGATGAATATGCCTTTCATGTTCTCAACTCTGCGACCAATCATGCGTTCGACATCATCGCGGCTTTCGCCTCCACCAGTTCTACGTCCGCCACTTCCATACCCCTTTGGTAATGTCATTTGACATACGATCAGAGTATAGCTTTTTAAATTTTGCTGTTAAGCATTCAGTCAGGTTTGACAAAAACTAAATTCGTTATTTGAGAAAAGAAAAAGAGAGGTTAGGGGGCACCACCTTGGGTGCCAAATAGACTGCCGCCGCGGCCTATACTCAAACCCTTAGCTCTCAGTACTACGACAACCAAACCTATCAGAGCTGCTGAAACTATTGCTGCGCTTGTTGGGAATTCTGGAACAACGGCTACACTAAAGTCAGTAGTTTGGATGATCTGTCCGGTAGTCTGACCGCCAACAGAGTTAATCTGGACCGTAATAGTCTTTGGACCTGTACTGTTGAATGTGACTGAATGTATGCCACTTCCCAATTCTGCCCGTTGGCCATTAAATTCCTGTATGACCTGGCCGTTGGCATCCTTCACAATAAAGTCATAAGCAACATTATTTAATGGGGTATTGCGTGCATCATATAGCTCAAGTCCAAAGTTTACTGTGCTGTTTGCTTGGATCTCATCAGGCTCCCACGTTAATATGATACGGGAGCCATCGTTTGTAGTTCTCTCAAGTGGGGATCCAGGAGCTTCGCCAGCTCCAGTCGGAACTGCTGGCTGCCCTGAGCCTGTTTCTAACAGCTCGAAGCTGTACTGAATAGGCTGTGGAGGAGTAGTTACATCAGCATATGCCTCCGCCATGACAGGGAATGGAAACTCGTTTACTACCCATACCCTGCTATCTACGCCTTTGCGCCATGTAACAACCGTGGTATCACATGAAGTAGCACCGCACAAGCTCTGTGCTCCTGTAAATGTTAGTTGTTGTGTCCCACCAGGTCGGATTTCTTCGCCTCCAATTGAAGCTATCTTGCCCCAATTCGGTGCTGTCAACGACAGAGGTGCAGACACTGAAGTAAATGCATCTAGCCAGATAAGTGAATTTTGGTAACCTCCAATAAAGTCGGTCATTTCTTGTGGGACTTCGCCGCCTAAAAGGGGTGACATGGAATCTGAAAGCTTCAGGGTTCCTTGGAGGACCCTACCACCGGCTTCTACATAGGCCGGGACTATCCAATTGCCGTCCTGATCCTGCTGTTGGAAGTATAATGTCAACAGATAAGGCTGTCTCTGATTTGTGTCATAGTCTTCAATCCTATATTTGACATACATGTCTTGCCTTACGCCTTCGCCGGGGTACCACTCAGCTGTTTGAGCGAAAGCGCTGTTCATCATCATGTTCAGAGTTCCGAATACTAGTACTGAAGCCAACAACACGAAGGTGAGAAACTTAGAACCCATTGGTATGAATAAAGCATAAAGCAATTGATAAATGTTTATTGTCTTGTTAAATAAACAGATAAAAGTAGTAGATCCAAAGAAGGACTGTTATAGGAAATGTGTAATTGCCCCAAAGTCACTTTTTACGAAGTAGAGTTTAAGCTGGTTGGAATGAAAGTTGTGGCAAACCACAAAAACTGTGGCGACTTTTTAAATGATGATCAGTTCTCCCAATTTGAGAAAGAGCTCACCAAATATTGGGGTTTTGGGGAAAAACAATAGCTGCTTTATATTTAAAAAATAGCATGGTTTAAATTTCTATCACATAGCGCATATCTGCCACGCGCCAACTTTATTAATGCCGACTTAGATTGCGTTCTAGGTGATTTAGGATGACCAAAATGTTGAACGTGAATATTGAGACCTCAGGTCTAGACGCAAATGAAGCCCGGGAATGGGTTAACGAGCTTGCAAATATCTACGCAGATATGCAAATTGATGACGTAAACGTCTCAGGCAACAAAGTCTCATTCAAGGCTGGCCTTCAAGGCATGGACGATACTGAACCAGATGATATCAAGACAAAGATCGAAGAATATCTAACGATGAATGAAGCATTCCAAGCCACCAATATCAACGTCCGGCAATAGAGGCCGCTCGCCTTTTTTCTTCTCTCTTTATACCATCATTGCTGAAGAATCATGATCGAGTGTTACTAACTATTAAATAGAAAATTTAACGCGCTATTTTTGCGAATGACTTGTAAAGGTATATGCCTTCGTCACAAGGCT
>JALYGW010000154.1 GCA_030776915.1 Thermoproteota archaeon | reverse complement strand
ATCTACTTGTTCAAAATGATACTGGAGAAATAGTATCCATCCTGCTCTTTTTCAATTTAATAGCACCGAAATCAACAACAAACAGTACACAGCACGCTTTTACTGACTGAGCAAAAATCCTCTTAGTCGGATGCAGCCTCCTTCAGAGCGGAAAGTATGGCGCTTGCCTTATGTTCAGTTTCTGCCCATTCAAGTACTGGATCAGAATCAATAACGATGCCTGCCCCTGACTGGACAAATGCCTTGCTGCCATTCACAAATAGTGACCTTATCGCTATTGCAAAGTCGCATGAACCATTAAATGAAAAATAGCCTACGGCACCAGCATAAGGTCCTCTGAATGAAGGCTCGAGCTCATCTATTATTTGCATTGCACGAACTTTAGGAGCGCCTGACACAGTGCCAGCTGGAAAGACAGCTTTGACAGAATTGTATGAATCAAAATTTTTGTGCAATTTACCCACCACGTGAGAGACAATATGCTGCACATGACTGAACCGCTTGACAGTCATGAACTCCTTAACCTTAACTGTGCCAAATTCACAGACCCTTCCTATGTCATTTCTTGCTAGATCGACAAGCATTGTATGTTCAGCAATCTCCTTTTCGTCCTCGAGCAATTCTTGACGCAACTTTTCGTTCTTCTTTTCATCCTGCAGTATCTGTCTTGTGCCTGCGATAGGGAACGTCTCGATATGGTCTTTTGTGATACGAATGAGCATTTCAGGGCTTGAGCCTATTATGCACCTGTCAGACATTTTTAGCATATACATGTATGGCGACGGGTTTACTTCTCGAAGCTTGGCGTACAGACCAATAAGGTTGCCCTTGACTTTAAACTTCATGCTCTTTGCAAGCACTACTTGGAAAATGTGACCATCATATATGTAGCGCTTGGCCTTCCTCACCATTTTTACAAAGTCTTTTCTGGTCATGTTTCTCTTTGGCGTCGAGTATGAGAACCTAGCAGGTTTACTTTTCACTCGGACCATCTTGTGCTCGATTTGGTCTAGCCGCGATTCTCCAAGGAAAAAATAGTAGGCTTGGTTTTCCTTGTGGTTGAAGAGTATGCCGTCATCATAGATGCCGAATTCTAGCAGCGGAAAGGTGCTAGCTTTTTTTTTGTTACTGATTGGCAAATGCTCCCAGAACCGGATAGCGTCGTAATTGATGTATCCTACTGCGCCACCAACGTAGCGAAAACGATCATCATTCACTTTGGGCATTAACTCACGGAGGCTCGATAGTGGTTCTTTTGTCGGTGAACTTTGCAGAATTCTTCCGCTCCTATCTTTAACCTTGAAATTATTTGAGTCGCATGTTACAATCAGTTTGGGGTCAAAGCCAATCACAGACATTTCAGCTAGCTCTTCTGGCCCAATGAGCGACTCGAAGATGAAGACCCTTTGGTAAAGGTGGTAGAGCCTCTTAAAAAGTTGAAACTGGTTTTCAGAAGTGGTGAGCTTCTGTATCTGGACTGAACTGTCTATAAGGCGACCAAAAGCAATCACTCTTGCTCATATTCTCCTACCTATAATTGAGTCTGCAGTAAGAATAAAATTTAAACCTTTATCGCTTGGTAGCGGCCATGACTGCACCTTCCGATGCAGACTCGACTAGCAAAGCGTATTTTGCAAGAGCTCCTGCGGTATAGCGAGGTTTGATAGGCTTCCATTTCTTTATCCTTTTTCTTAGCTCGCCTTCCGAAACCAAGAGGTCTATTCTGTTTTTCTGCATGTCAATTATGATTTGATCATATTCCTTTACCAACGCAATTGGGCCGCCCACCATGGCTTCAGGAGCAACATGACCTATCATAAATCCCCTAGTTGCGCCCGAAAACCTCCCGTCTGTGACCATCGCAACTTTTTCTCCTAGCCCTTGTCCTACGATAGCAGCGGTTACTGCCAGCATTTCACGCATTCCCGGTCCTCCTTTTGGTCCCTCATAACGGATTACGATTATGTCGCCTTCTACTATCTTGCGCTTTGATACAGCTTCAAATGCGTCCTCTTCAGTGTCAAATACTCTTGCCCTGCCAACAAATTTCTTGCTTTGTACTCCTGCAAGCTTCATTACCGCGCCTTCGGGGGCAAGTGACCCTTTAAGCACCTTGAGTGTACCTTCGTGCTCGATTGGGTTGTCGAGATGTCTGATTACCTTATTCTCAATATCGAAGTTAAACTTAACAGATTCCAAATTTTGCTTCATGGTCCTGCCGCTGACTGTCAATACGTTGCCGTTTAAGAGACTCTTCTTGAGCAAACTATTGAGTATTACCGGGACGCCGCCGACCTTGTCCAGGTCGGCCATGATATAGATTCCACCCGGCCTCATGTCTGCGATGTGAGGAGTGCGCTTGCGAATCCTTTCAAATTCTGAAAGCCTAAGTTTTACTCCTACTTCCCTTGCTATTGCGAGGAGATGGAGCACAGCATTGGTCGAACCACCTATCGCATTCGCCATCATAATTGCATTTTCAAAGGCTTCAAAGGTCATGATGTCGCGTGGTCTAATGTTGTTTTCAACCAGGTTCATTATGGCCTTGCCAGTGTTATAGCAGATTTCGAGCCGTTTTTCGCTCTCAGCTGGAGCAGAAGCGCTTCCAAGGATTGACATTCCCAGCGCTTCGCTAATTGAGGCCATTGTATTTGCAGTGTACATACCAGCACATGAACCTGCGCTAGGACATGCAACGTTTTCAAGGCTGACGAGTTCCTGCAATGTCATCTTGCCGGCGTCATATGCCCCCACAGCTTCATATACGTCCTGCACTGTCACCTGTTTACCATTCCACAGACCCGGCATGATAGTTCCACCATAAACAAATATTGAGGGCCGGTTCAGCCGGCCCATACCCATTAGTGTCCCCGGTAAGCTCTTGTCACAGCCTGATATACCCACTACGGCGTCGTACTCATGGGCTCTGACCATTACTTCAATAGAGTCTGCGATTATTTCACGGCTCACAAGAGAGGCCTTCATGCCCTCATGACCCATGGCAATGCCATCAGAAACTGCAATCGCAGTGAACTCCCTTGGCGTGCATCCTGCATCTTTTACACCGCGTTTAGCGCTCTGGGCAAGTCGTCCAAGGTGGATGTTGCAGGGAGTGGCCTCATTACATGTAGAAGATACTCCTACCAGAGGCCGGTCCAAGTCTCCATCTGTCAGCCCCATTGCCTTGTACATTGCCCGATGCGGGGCCCTCTCTGGTCCCTCGAGCACCTTTCTACTCTCGAGCTTCATTACAATTATCGATACAGATGCATATTTTAAGATTTTTCACTTACTCAAGAGTCGCCGTTATCTTGACAGCATCAATCCCTTCTACCTTGAAAACGGTCTCGCACATGCCGCATTCTGCATCACCGCTTGAAAGATCCTTAGCAAGCACCTCTTCATTCAAGTAGTCACACTTGGGGCAGCGGAAAGAGAAAGTCATGTCAAAGCTATCGAGCTCGAGTGTTTCGCCCATGTATGTAAAATTCGGATCCTTGGTCTATTTAAAAATTCATGTGCCCGATAGCAAAAAATAAACGACCAACCTACTCACAAGCTAATACGCACAGCATGAGCAAACCTTGCATCTTCTGCTCGATAATAGCCGGGCAGGAGCCCTGCGTGCAGATCCACCGCGATAACGGCTTTTTAGCCCTTATGGATAAATATCCAATCAACCCGGGCCATGCCCTAGTGATGCCGACAAAGCATTACGAGACATTGCTCCAAATGCCACCAGCCGAAGTAGGCAAATTGTATTCTTTGGTACCCACAATTGCTAAGGCAATAATATTAGCTGTAAAAGCTGATGGCTTCAATGTAGGCCAAAACAACGGAATAGCTGCAAACCAGATTGTCCCGCATGTACACGTTCACATAGTCCCCCGGTTCCATGATGACAGCCCGGACGGAAAATGGCCTTCCCGGAGAGTTGCCTCTCAGGAAGACATAGTTAAAATAGCACAAAAGATCAAAGATGAAATCTTTTAAGCTGTTCGAAATAACTTTGGTAATCCTCAATACTTTATCAACCGCAGTCAGTATAGGGGCTTGCTGGTCAGCTAATTGGTAAAGTAGTGTATATATCACTGGGATTACCCGACCAGCTAGCTAAGAGGTCTGAGTTAGACAAAATGTTAACCTTTACAATCCATACTTAGTAGCAAAAACTCTCCTTTTAGGGACAGCTTATGACATAATATGCTAGTTCTGGTCATAACCTTCTACAATTCTTTTGCTAATAAATTAAACCGCAACTCAACATGATGAGGCCTTTTTTCTTCGTCCAGTTCATAGGTTCTTTTGGCATTAATCTCTAGAATTCCTTTGTTCTCCATATATGCTCGTAATGTTCCACCAAATACTACACCAACACCACCATCCAAAGCGCATGCCCAGTGAGAGACCATGCCTTATCATGTCGTTGGTGTCCGAAAAAGGTCTTTATTGAAGGAGGAGAATGATGGCTCTGTGATGAATACAGATAGGAATATTCATACCACCACTGATCCATGCCTTCGTTGGAAATTTCCATAGTGTTTGGATTCCATGTCTTAATATAGATGCAATGATCCTTCTCCTGTCGGTTGATGGGTCTATCCGGTCGTATCCCTGCATGTACGACATATGAAGTGTCTGCGTACCTCACTATCCAAGGAAGAGATTCTAACCATTTCTAGAATGATAGATCTCTGAGAAATGGCTTTCCACATTGCTCAATTGTCTCAACAAGAGCAGAGAAGTCTGTACGTGATGTCCTCTAAGATATCTTAGAAGCTTCTGTTCATGATTGGACATCAGTGAGTAGACTGAGTATTCATGACAAACATTGGAGTTTCTCTAATCTTGGGGCCGCGATCGATAAGGTCGCCAGTCAGTATCAGAATATGACTCTGTGGCGACCAATCAATCGCATCAAGCAGTTCACTGAGCTCGTCATTACAGCCATGGATGTCTCCTATGATTGCAACTTTCTTTCCTGTGCAATGCCTTCGTAAGTCAAGGATTTGGGCAATTGAGCCGCGAGTCGGTTTCATGTCTTGAGATGATTTGTTCTTGATAGTTAATGAAGCTGAGGCCCAATGCCTATCTGAAAGATAATGATACAGAAGTTATGATAGGAGCCAGCAAAAAATAAGGGGATGTTATGCGCGCAATAATGGACATACTGCTGAGGTAATACTGCAATGATTTGGTTCTGATAATTAGGGTCATGATTCTTCAATTCTTGGAAAGTTGTGCAACGTCAAGATCAAAAATCAGCATCTGTGCCTTCCTTGCCATCGGCTGCAAAGGCATAAGGCAAATGCCTATTGACTTTCCTTAAGCATCAGGTGACGCCTTTTTGTTATCTCGAGCTCGTTTTCCTCAAGAAGATACCTCAGGTCATAGTCATGGCGCGGACAAAGGTACAATATGAGCTTGAAAGCGTTGACATCTGCAAGCGAGTCAGCTTCTACCATCATCTGTTTTTCGCCGGCATCAACGTTCAAAGCATTGATATCACTTTCCCTGATGACGACGTAGACGGATGCGCGCTCAAAGCATGCAGCGACCTGACATGCTGGATGCTGCAATGGAACTCTAAGGCCCTCCCCATCATCGGTTAGCATATTGCAATACAATATGTTAGAGTTTCATATTTACAGGTTATTTCTGTCTCTAATGAATTGTTGTTAGTAATGAAAAATTAGATTTATTTTACTATATAGTTTATGCAAGTCCTTAATATGATGAGTACAAAGTAACTTGAAGATACAAAACATATTTATAAATTATGATGATAGATGCTTTTTCTATTTGTAACTATGCTTCTTTATCTGAGAATGATTTTAGAAAAGAATTGCTAGCAAAGTTTGAAACGCGATTAGTGATATTTTGTCGTGCAGCTATAATCTACCGCCTCATGAGTAGGAAACTTGGCCTTTTCGCCCCAAGATCTCAGTGTTGCTTGCAGTAGCCCTCTACGACAGAAGATGCTTATGCAGATTGCATCTTTATATGTTAGGCAACTTAATGCAGTGATAGCTCCAGAATTCAATTGTCCAAGGAGATTTTGTTCTCTTCTGTTGGTTGAATGCTAAATCACGCGCATTCAAGCAGCAAAGAGCTTCCCTGAGGCTATAAATAGCCTTCTTCTTAGCGGGCCTTGATAATATGTACATCTTTCTTGAAAGAACAGGGTATTTTGAGGGGTCACTATCTCAACAATAACATGTAATAGGTAATACGTCAGCTGTTCAGTGATCATGCCCATTGTGGCTATATTATCTCATGTTCGCACTATCATGAGGACTCCAGTAATAATCTTGCTATGCTTAGATTATGCTGAATAACTATAGAAAAAACTTCACTGCTTTATCACTTATTTTTTCCTAAGTCATCTCTTGAAGATCCGGCTGGTATTGGCCAATGATCTTCGACATACCTCGCATATAGCTTCTAGCAAGAGTCCGGATCGGCTGCGATGAGGTCCAAATGCAACCGAGCACCTTGCAATCGTGGCATGTTCTAGCAATGTCCCACTCCGGAGCGTTCCAAATTTCATCTATACTCTTCTCAAGAAGGCTATATGTGTTCTCGGGGGAATTAAACTTCCAACACGGTACTATAATGGTGCCGTTTCCATTTACAAATATACTCTTCCAAACTCCGCATTCGTCAAAGAGCGTCCGACCATGCTCTATTATCTGTTGAAAATATTCTGGGGGTATCAGCATACGTAGTGAGCCAGGCTTTTTCATATAATTGAGAACACTTCTGCACACTTTGATCATAGTTTCCCGATCCGGAAGAAGTGAATACTCCACATCAGATCTGTCTTCAACAAATGTGAGAGAGATTGCGCTTGCTCCGAGATCCTTTGCCCTGTCAAAATAAGTCTGATCGATGAACTCTTGCGTATTGAATTTTGTTATTACGCTATTAAAATAGTGGGGTACCCTATGTTTTGTCAGCAGGCGTAAGTTATCCATGACTCTACCGAAGATCTGAGGAGACACTCCTCGCACTTTACAGTAGGACTCCTCATAAGTGGAATCGATGCTGCATGTCACAAACTGAACATATTTTCTCAAATTCTCTAGATCAATCCTGTGCAGGAGCGAGCAGTTGGTGATAAGCGTTATGGGCATCTTGATGTTATGCAGATACTCAACAAGCTCCATAAAGTCGGGCCTGCTAGTGGGTTCTCCACCTTCTATTATGCACCAAACACAATATTTCGAAACCTTATCAAAGACAGTCTTCCATTGCTGTGTCGTAAGATCGGAGGTCTTGGCCAGTCTTATCTGTGCTTCCTTGTCGGGATCACCGAAGGGACACATGGGACAGTAAAAATTGCAATAGTGTGTCATACTGAATACTGCCACAACAGGACGCCTCCTACCTAATGCCATATTTGTACCCCATTTGCTGATGAGCCTTATAGTTCGAATGGTGTCAACCAATGTACGACTTTTGCAGCTTCTGTTCCTTTTAAGCAATTCCCTGCATAGAAAACCTTAACAGTACAGTGACATCCTTATTTCAAAGACAATGAATGTGCTCGACTTTGGCATCGAGGTTATCGCTCTTTCAACATCAGGTGTACTGGCTCCTGGCCCGCTTTTTTTTGCCAATCTGGCCTACGGTACACGCCATGACAAATGGTCAGGCATCAAAGTTGCTTACGGCCACACCGCCGTTGAGCTCCCTCTAATAATCTTACTAGCAGTAGGCCTGATTACATTTGATGCTGCAAAAAAATACGCCAGTGTCGTAGGACTGATAGGGGGAATCGCTATCCTTGCCTTTGCAGGTTTGCAAATAGCAAGTATTATTAAAGAAAAGCGAGCACATGATAATAGGCCCAATATCGCAGGCAGCAAAGGGCCATTTATCGTGGGCATTGCGTTCAGTGCGCTTAACCCATTCTTCATTTTATGGTGGTTCACAGTTGGATTGAAGCTGATAGCCGACTCTGCAGCGTTTGGGGTCACTGCAGGCGTGGCCATCCTTTTTGCGCTTCATATTTGGATGGACTATGCATGGCTTGCTAGCACTGCATATCTTGCTTCAAAGGGAACCTTTGTTATTAAGTCAAAATACTACCCGACTTTACTCTTGGGACTCACAGTGGTATTGATATATTATGGAGTTAGCTTTGTATTGCAGGCAGCGTCACAAAACATCTATCCCTGACAAAATTCTAGGGATTTTGAATATGAATCTCAGAATTCAGATCGAGAGCTTTACTTTTGAGACGCCCCCGAGGCGTTATTACTCATTTGTAAAATTCCTTCAGAAATTTCTTCGGGGTACCTAACTCAGCTGTCCACCCTTTGTGTAGATCATCTTTTTTGCTGGCTGGAGTAGTAGTATACTTGGAGTCTAGATACATTTGTGTTAAACCACTGTCGTTTCATTTATCACTAGAATTACATAACAATAGGCCAACCTGCTATGGTCACTCTAAATTTTTGGAAAACATTCCTTATTTTATTGACCTAGAATTTGCACCTAAGGCAATCAATCCGGCGATACGAAAGCTGTAGCAGCTACATAGTCCTAAATATTGTGAAGCTAATTTTTTCTCCTGCCGTCAGCGTATGAAATATTTTTAGGCATCCACTGTCGTAGGCTTCAGAAGAGCGAATCCCGATCTTAATAGGAGAGATTATTATTAATAGGACAGATTATTACCTATTACTCTTATCGATGATTTTTCTAGTCTAGCTACTAGTACTTCGTATTACCCAACTCCTCCCCTGTCCTAACTTACATCACGTCTACTTGTCAGTATAATAACTTATTCAGTATAACCACTTATAGAAAAGAAATATGCTATAGTGCCATCGGGATCGCTACGCCTGCACTTATGTTACAATCCTTTACCTAGCACGAGAAATCGGGACTTCTATTGTGGACACGTTTCTCACCTTGCCATCATCCGATTGCACTGTCTCGGAGCCAAGCTTAATTGGTCCGATCTTGTACCCAAGTGTGTCCATACGTTTTACAATAATCTGCGCTACATCCACCGCTCGGGTGATGCTCTTTCCTCTCGCTTTTATAACCACTGTTGGCTCGTTTGCCAACTGCACTAATGTTGCTGTTACATAAGTCATGAGAGGCTTCTTGCCGATGAATATCTCGTTGCTTGAAGTGCTTTGCCTGACTGAATTGGTGCTTGTCGACATCGTGCGAGATAATTGAGCAGGGTACAATATAACGTTTATTGCGGCTGGGCCTGAGTGATCTAAGCGTATCTTTGGAGAATGCTTTGAAGCTCGGAAGGGTTTTCTGCTATCTCCCTCACTGCATCAGGGTGTTGTACTTCATAGCAATGAAGTAGGGACTGGTCGTCTTTGTAAAATAAAAAAACTTTGTTGTCGTAGATACAGTAATAGAGCTCGTCGGTGATCATATTATCCGTCTTGATCTTAATGCCATCATGTTCTGCCACCACTGGGTAGTCATCGTCTATCGCACCCATCTGCACACCTGTTGACCAATTTGGCTATTTAAGTTGAGGATAATGAAACACGCAAGATTAGCATTCTGCTGTCGTAGACAATAATTATTACCTTCGGCATTGAAAAGTCAAGAGTATGCCACAGTAAAATATTTTATATTTGTTTGTTACCTAAATTCAATATACACATAGAAACTGATTTTCTATCCCATCATAGTTTACAGCAATACCATGCCTCTTCCAGTTGATCTTGGTCAATTATCTGATTATTCTGATTTAGAGAAATTAATTTAAGTGTAGATTAATGAAGAAAATTGAGATATAAGATTAGGAAAGTATTAGGAGACCGGATAGAATACTAAAATATTACTACCTCCACTGTGACACTCTTATTTTGGGTTTGCTAAATTGATTTTCTATTTCAGCCAATCTTTCCATTGAACCATTGCCTTTTCTTAGAGTTGAAAAACACGAATCATTTCTTATCCTCTCAAAGATAGAAGTAACTTGCTCGCCGCTAACTCCATGTTTAATGTCATATTCAATTTGTCTGCAGATATTTGCAAGGCTGCCATATCTTTTGTGATTTCTCTTCTCCCATCCTGATGCATTTTCTGACAGACCCT
>JALYGW010000153.1 GCA_030776915.1 Thermoproteota archaeon | reverse complement strand
CTGTATGGCATACGAAGCTAACTATGACAAGCTGCACGACACACGGAGCCCAACTGAAGGTGTTGCAATAGATACAGAAAAGAATAAGAAAAAAGTTACGACTGCAGACGTCGTGTAACTTTTTTTGTTCTTGGGCAGCTATGATGATCTTATAAGGATAGTGTGGGTAAGACGCTAAAAGATCGAGCAAGTTATAGAACATAGGTACCGGAAACTTTTACCGCTTTGCAATTAAAGCGGAAAGCGATACTATTGTAAATGGCAGAAAAGCTCAAAGATATAAAAAAGACGACATCTGATGCGGTCGAGATAATAAGGGAACTTGGATCGCCGGATGTTCAGAATTCGCTTGAGAAGATTCGAGATACTGCCAAGGTTGGCAGCGAGATAGTTAAATCGCTTAAAGAGCCAGCCATGGTAACTAACATTGAAAACATTCGTAAGACCACCGAGTCATTTGAAAACACCAGTGCAAGAATTGAAAGGGTCACAATGGAGCTGAAGAATTCCGGCGTACTTGACGAGACAAGGGAAACAATCAAGTCCGCCCAACACACTATCAGCTCAGTAGGCGACAGCAAGAACATTGGTGAAACGATGGATGCCCTCAAGGAAATGCTGCGCTCTATTTCTGCGCTTGTAGATGAGCTAAAACTCACGGTGGTGGAATCGAAAGGGTCAGGAACAATTCACAACATAGAAGAGACAATACGAGAGACGAGAAGCGCATTTACGGAACACAAATAGATGATGGATATAACTCCTGAGTAATCGTCAAGTCAATCAAGAATATTGCTGTAAGGATATATCAGTGAGTCTGCCCACCATGCTCTAAACCATCAAGATAATCCGGCAAGTGAAGGCTATCTTGGGGCTCCCTGCGGCGCAAGAAAACGCACGACAATTTGCTTAAATTGCAAGGTGGGTTGAAGCAGCACGCATCATCAGAGACCTTACCATTGTGGAAGAAACATATGCTGATGTAAATGGAGCTCTGCAGACAATCAGAAACAAAATCAAGTCATGGGCAGGAACAAGAGGCCATGATGGCTACAAAAAAGAAAGGCGATAGAGGTATAGCACCTTTCTATCCTAAAGTACAATCTTCTATAATAAAATCGCAAGATGCTTTTATAGATCCTAATATCTAGGATAGGCATGAAATATAGAAGCAGAACTGATATAACTGCTCAAATTCTAGAAGCTGCAAATGGCGGCGTCACTAAAACTAAGATAATGTATAAGGCCTTCCTGTCTTACGCACAGCTTAAGGAATACCTGACAGTGCTGATAGAAAATGGGTTGCTAGAGTATCTCGAAGGAGAGCAGATCTACAAGACAACTGAGAAAGGTAATCGCTTCCTAAAGATATACAACCAGATTGGCGAATATGTGGCAGCTGACGTGTCTGAAAAGAAGTAGCAGATTAATCTATTTTAAATAACCAAGATCACTGAATCAGAATCGTGTCTCAAAAGCGGCGAGCAGCCATACGGCGGGTGATAATCGTGACCGCCATATTTGCAACATTGGGTGTTGGGGTGAGCATTGCCTTTATTGCTGCAGGCGGGGGTTTTGAGGGTTCTACTCTAAACATCTTTGACCCGCCTTCAGAGGCAGACATCTGGGATGTTGGCGATCACATACAGGACGAGATGACCCTAGAATATGTCTTAACTTCCAAGGGCCAGACAAACTCACTTGAATCTGCGCGGGTATTGATGAACTTTGACCAGGTTGGTGAAAATTGGAACGTCAGATTCACCATCGCAAACGGCACTGACCAGCCGACAGTAGACCACACATTAGTAATGTCAAAAGAACTGACACGAGAGGGCCAGCTTGACGAGTCATTCAGATCTTACTTTGAGCATATACAGTCATCAATTCTTGCAGTCCGCGACATGGAGTACGGCGAAAGCCCAAAGTATCTCGTAGTGGGTGCGCCGTGGAATACGATATTTGTTGGCTCGTCTTCAGTAACAGCTAGGGTAACAAACGAAGACCGTATAAGCACTCCGGCGGGGCTATTTGACTCATTTGTACTCAGTTACAAGCTCGCAGAAGAGACTAGCAAAATCTGGGTGGTTCGTGACATGCCGCTACCAGTCAAGGCAGAGGTATATGACGCAGAGGACAATCTGCTGTACCAGTACGAGCTCACAAATGCGTCTGGCGTGGCGTCGGCAGCTACCGGCAACTCGCTGTAAGCAACTTAAGAATTCTTTGGAAAATAGACATTTTCAATCATCCAGTCACCGTACGACCTGATCTTCTTGTCGATCTTGCACCAAAAATGTATCGAGCCCGGTAGGACTTCAATACTGCCTTTGGGCATGATTATTACCTTGGCACCCTCTTTGCCTTCATACGTGTAGGCATCCTTCGGCTTAGCATCATCGCCTATGAGTTCGACTGCCTTTTGTTTCACAGTCTCTCTTGGCACAGGAAAAACTCTGCGAAATTTGTCAACTACCAGGCTAATATTTTCAGTGCCATATGAGTCAAGATCGGAGATCTTACCTGGTATTGGAAAGTGCAGTTGTAGATCGACGCTATAGTGCGATCCGACAAATTGTGCAAGCTCATTTACCTTCTGATACGCTATGTTGGGACTTCTCTTTAATGCTACAGCAAGAGCGTCATGGTTGCGTTTGATATTAAGTTGCAAGTCGTCCATAAGGCTGGAAAATGTCCCCAATGCAGTTTTTTCTTACAATTTGCGGTTAATTAGCATTACAATTATTATAGCTCTTGGTAGAGATGTATACATGATTGAAATCTGATCAGCTCTTTGCCAAGGCAAAAAACATCTTGCCCGGCGGAGTTAACAGTCCGGTGCGCTTTTACGAGCCTTATCCTTTCTTTGCGACCTCTGCGCTTGGAAGCAAGCTCACTACTGCAGATCATCAGATCTACCTTGACTACTGTATGGGCTATGGAGCGATGATTCTTGGTCATGGCTATTCTTCGGTAATTGAAGCTGTGAGATCCCAACTTGATAAGGGGACACTCTTTTGCGTGCCTACAGAATGCGAGATCAAGCTTGCAGAAATGATATGTCAGGTTGTGCCGTGTGGAGAAATGGCGCGTCTTGTCAATACCGGCTCTGAAGCCACAATGCATGCCATCAGACTTGCCCGCGCTTTTACAAAGAGAAAAGGGGTGATTAAATTTGAAGGTGGATACCATGGTGCGCATGATTATGTTCTTGTCAAGGCGGGATCAGGCATGGCTAGCTTACCTGCATCAGAGGGAACGCTTGAAGAGGCATCAGCTCACACGAAAGTTGTGCCGTACAACAACCCAGCCGAGCTTGAGCGCGCAATTGAAAAGAACCGTGACACTGCATGTGTCATAATGGAACCTGTGCTTGCAAACATTGGGCTTGTGTTGCCAGAAAAGGGATACCTTAATGAAGTGAGGAAAATAACCGAGCAGAACGATATTATCCTGATATTTGATGAAGTGGTCACTGGCTTCCGTCTTGCACTTGGCGGCGCCAGCGAGTTCTTTGGACTCATGCCAGACCTAGTCACATTTGCAAAGGCACTTGGCAACGGATTGCCGATAGCTGCAATTGCAGGGAAGAAAGAGATAATGGACAAGCTCGCACCTGCCGGCAGCGTCTATCAGGCAAGTACATTTGCTGGCAATCCTGTGTCTGTAGCAGCAGGCATTGCTACATTGGGGACATTGACTGAAGCCAAAAATGCGATATATCCTAGGATCGCCAAAACGTGCGATAGCCTCGTCGGCGGCATCAAAGATATGCTGGCTAGAGCGCAGCTTGACTGCACTGTCAATTCCATAGGCTCAATGTTCCAGCTATTCTTTACTGACGAAAGAGTAAAGGATGAATCTGGTGCCAAAAAGGCTAATACAAGAATGTTCCGCAAATTGTTTGACGAGCTGCTAAAGCAGGACATCTTCATCCCCCCTTCGCAGTTTGAAACTTGCTTTTTATCGTACGCACACACTGAAGACGACGCAGACAAGACAATAGAGGCATACGGCAAGGCATTTCATGAGATAAAGAAATGATGAAGACAATACGGGTCGGAACCAGAGGCAGTAGACTTGCAATAGCGCAGACAGAGATAGCACTTGTCGCCCTACGTAAGGCTCACCCACAAGTACGATTTGAAGTAATCCCGATAAGCACCAAGGGTGATGTTGATAAGAGGCCGCTCTTTACCCTAGACGAAAAGGGAATCTTTGAAAAAGAAGTGAACGAAGCAGTCAAGCAAGGCGACGTTGACTTTGCGGTCCATAGCCTCAAGGATATCCCATCAGACCTGTCAGATGATCTTTCGGTGGCATGCATTCCCAAGAGGGCGAGTCCAAACGACGTGCTTGTTACCGATAATGGACAAAAACTGAAAGATCTAGTACCTGGATCAGTCATTGGCACGAGCAGCCTCCGGCGGGCCGTGCAGCTGACAAAAACTAGGCCAGATCTAAATGTCAGACCGATAAGGGGTAATGTCGAAACAAGGGTGAAAAAGGTGATAAGTGGCGAGTACGATGCAGCTGTTCTAGCAGAGGCTGGCCTTGCCAGATTAGGCATGAAGGATGTTATTGCCCAGCGTTTTAGCATCAGAGATTTTGTACCAGCGCCAGGTCAGGGGGCTATAGCCATCGTGTGCAGGCGTGATCACACTGCACTTGCTGTCATGCTCCAGCAGATAGAGGATCGCCATTCTCGCACAGCAGTGCTTGCAGAAAGAGCACTGATAAGAAAGGCAGAAGGGGGCTGTAGGTTCCCGCTTGGAGCAGTGGCAATAACTAATGATGACAAGATAACACTTTATGCAAGCGTGTTTTCTGCAGATGGCAAGCAGAGCATTCACGTCAAAAAGATAGGCAGAGCAAGCAAGCCAGAAGAGCTGGGCTCTACGGTAG
>JALYGW010000152.1 GCA_030776915.1 Thermoproteota archaeon | reverse complement strand
ACTATATCACGTCTTAGATACGCAAGTTCCTCAGCCCTCTCCCTGATCGTGTTCTGGATCACGTATGAAACAAGTTGTTCCTGTACTTTCAAGAGATCTTCAAGAGTGACCCATGGCGCCTCAGCCTCGAGGTGGGAAAACTCTGCAAGATGCCTGACAGTTCGAGATCTTTCTGCACGAAAGGAAGGAGTAAGGCTCCATACGGGTCCGAGTGAAAAAATCATAGCTTCCAAATATAATTGCGCGCTCTGTGACAGGTAAGCTTCTTCATTGAAATATTTCAGCTTGAAAAGTGTCGAGCCCCCTTCTACTGCTCCTTTGACAATGATCGGTGCAGTCACTTCCATCCAGCCGCTTTGCACAAACCAACGCCGGCCATAGTCAAGTACTGTTGCCCTTATTTTCGCCATTGCGACCATCTTGCGCATGCGCATTGCCAGATGCCGCTTGTCAAGTAACAATTCTTCACTCTGATACTCACCTATAGGGTAATCAGTGCCTGCAATATTGTATATCTTGAGATTCTTTCCCTTTATCTCGTACCCTCCTTCAGGAGCTCTTGCATCTTGGCTTACAATGCCTGTCACTTCAATGGAAGATTCTATAGTAAGGCTGGCTACCTCTTCGACAGGGAAGACGCATTGGATCACGCCCCCCCTGTCATCGCGCACAAGCACAAACGCATTCTCTTTTTGCTTCCTTAGCCGGTATACCCAGCCCCTGATCATAACTTCCTTGCCGACATAGTCTGGCGACTTGACCTCACTTGTCCTGACGGACATTAAGATTTAGGTTTCTTGTCTAATTCTTAAATTTGTTCTGCTTAAAACTTGAGCTCTTGACTTTTTTATTGGATCAGGATACACCTATCTTCCCCGGGTTACCCCAGATAAACATATGTACTTTGATAACAATCACCATTATTTGTGTTAATTCAGCAGGGCATTAGGTATAAGTATTCATGATGTCAGTTGTTGAAGTTTGTGCTTTGAAGTCCCAGTTTATGGTGGGAAATTTGCTCTCGTTGCTTTACGCTTTCTCTGAGAGAGTGAACAAGCTAAAACTTTTCTATTTTTTTTAAGAAAATCTTCAATAATAATAAGCTAAGGAACTAGTTATATTGGAACTATTGATCGACTTCAAAGAGCCTGCGATTCTGACACACGTCTAAATGGAGACTGCGTACAGACAAAGAGATCCCAATCCGTATAACCTTAAACTATTAATGTGATAATGAAGTGAACGAGAGACCCGCGCTGGGTTTAATCGTAGTAGCTGGATTTATTGGAACTATATTTGATATACCTCCTATTTTTGCACTTTCAGGAGAAAGCTTCCTAACTGTAGAAAGAGCTAACGTATCGATAGACGATGATGAAGAACTCACGATTAGGTTGATCGTCGAAGGACTACTAATTCCAACTAATGGAACCGAAGGAGCATTCGGTTATGGAATTCTTACAGATGATGGAAATGCTATCCTAGTTGCCACTACACACGCAGGAGTACTGGACAGCGAAGATCAGAGATTCATTGAGGATCCGATCTGGCATAATCATTTAGTGAAGCTTAGCAATGTGGAGCAGTGTGGAGAAGATCAAGGAGTAGTAGACATTACCTGGCAGTCTCCGGGAGAAGTGAGAATTAACAATGAGACCGCAAGGATCAGCGGCGTACCAACTGAAGAATTTGAAGGATGGGACAGCATAACTGGCGAAGAACTATCAATGACGCTGAGCGAAGCTGTATCTGAGGTTATCTCATTCAAATTAGACCCAGTCTTTGGAGAAGATGGATTGGAAGCTGTATGTGTAACTGACATAAGGTCAGCAGAGGAAGAAGTGAATCTGGATTAGAGTCCCTTGCTTTGTATAGGATGTCACCTACAAGGTGTGCTTGGTATGTCCATCCCTGTTGTGCTACTGTATTTGGTGCAGTACCAATAGCTATGATGGATACTATAAATACTGCCGCTAGAACTGAAGAGAACGAGAGATACGAGTGTACAAATACCTAACTTTCTCAGGTTACTCTAGATAGATATGTTACTTTTGGCAACAACATCACCATTCGCGTTAATTCATCGAACGATTGGGTTCATGTAGGGTTATAACTGAAGCTCTCTTGTAGAACGCCATATATCAGTTTAGTTGAAGGAAATCAGAAATAATGGGAAGAGATAAGGAGCTTAAATCGACTTAGGTTGGATGCAGCTGAAAATTGAGATGATCTCTCAAGATGGCAAAAAGAAAAAATTTACATTTTTTTAATATAATCATCCAACAGTAACAGACGATTCTGCTTCTTCTTTATGAGCATCGCCTTTATCACTATATGCTACTTTATAATCCTGAAACATTTCCTGTTTGATAATGTCAGCTAGATTTTCAAGTTCTTCTTTATTATCATCAAGTTCTTTTTTCTTTTGTTTTGGCTCTATCCCAAGCGAGTCAAGTTCATTCTGCCAATAGCGATTCTTGGCTTGCCGTTGCTTCTATGAGTTGATTAAAATTCTATCACCATCACTATGTATCTTTCTATATAGTGTATCGTCTGTATTGTAGATCCTTTCTTCATTGTCAGCACCTAGATCATTTACTTTCCTGAATCTACAATCTGTCCTGTTACGTCATCGGTGCTAGATTTGCAGCCAAGAAATTTAGTAATGGTGGGTTATACCTCATCCAGAGTGAATCATGAATTGTTTTAATTGCTATACTGAATTTAATCCAACGCTCTTAAAACCTATATGTCCTAACTGCGGATTTTGTTACTATTGCAAATTCCAGACTATAAGAACAGCGTAGATAGCGACGAAAATGATATAGTCGATAAACGCTTTGTAGATGCAGCACATCATTTTGCTGTTGTTAAATCCTCCATCATAAACTTGTGTTCAAGTCAGTCAAAATACTCAAAGCATACCCATCGCCTATCAATGACACCAGAGTTAGAGTTAGGCAAGAAGTTCAATGTAGATTTTGACGATATCATGACGTAGATGAAGATAACGTCGGTGAATTTTGAGATGACAGCGCCGACCTTGACGATGCTAATGTAGCCGTACCAATTGCCATACCAATTGATGTAGAAGAAGTAGAGAAGAGGAAGAATCGCCAACACCAACAACAACAACACCTACTTCACCCGACGACGGATTACCGCCAGAAGATGAAGGAGTCTTTTGTTTTCTAGTTGAGGTTATTGCTGGTGCTGACAGGGCTTTTTGCTTTGAGACAGAGCAGGAGTGTGAAGAAGTTCTAGCGTCTCCTCCCGACTCTGTAGTGCCAGATTCACCTTGCTTAAGGTTTGAAACGCCTCCTTTCTTTGCTACATGTTTCGCTACCAATCCCATTCGAGAAATCCCTTGCGAAGAGCTCTAGTGCTGTAATCAGTGCGAAGAAGGTTGCGTAAATCTGACAGAAACCTGCGGCCGACCTGACCCACAAGATACTACACCCCAATCGTTACTTTACCTTAGGTATAATAGAGGAAGCAACAGATCGGGATGGCACAGGGGTTGCATTTGAAGAAGAAAGAGAAGGAGAAGAAAAAAGTTAGGCGCCCTACGGCTCGGCCTAGGTTTCTTCCCATAATTAAGGTCAGAATTGTCTTTCATAAGCATAAATGTGAGAAAGAAATGTTGAATACCATGGCAGAAAAGATGCAGGCGATGGTTCTCACAAAGCTTGCACCGATAGAGACCCGCCCCCTCAAACTTATGTCAATTGAGAAGCCAACAATAAAGGGAAGAACTGGACTTTTCCTTCAGATAGAAGCATGCGGGGTATGCCGGTCAAACCTACATCTTATCGAAGGCGACTGGAAAAAGCATGGCGCGCCTTCAAGCCTGCCAGTGGTACCGGGCCACGAAGTCGTAGGCATTGTTAAAAAGATAGGAGATGGCGTGAAAAACGTCAAAGTAGGTGACAGGGTTGGTATCCAGCCACTTTTTAGCTCCTGTCTGCGGTGCGAGTATTGTATGTCAAGCCGAGAGAACTTGTGTGAAAGCGCTGAGATAACTGGTGAGACTGCGCAGGGAGGCTATGCTGAATACATCTTTGCATTGGAAGAATTTGTGACTCCAATTCCAGACAACTTTGACTCGGCGCATGCTGCACCACTTTTCTGCCCAGGCATAACCGCATACAAGGCAGTCAAAGCAAGCGAGCCTGCAGCAGGCAAGACAGTTGGTATCTTTGGAATAGGCGGCGTCGGCCACTTGGCCATCCAGATAGCCAAGATTCATGGCGCAAGGGTCGTAGCTGCATCAAGAGCTAGGAAACATATAGACTTGTCAAAAAAGCTGGGTGCAGACAATGTCTTTGTCTACCAAGATCCGGATGAGCAGTTGTTGAAGAACCTAAAAGATGATGAGGGTCTGCTTGACAGTGCAATTGTCTTTGCACCATCCGATAATGTGATAGATGCTGCCATTAGGTCAGTCAAGAAGGGAGGCATTATTGTTCTAGGGGTACGTGGCAATGTGGCTAACTTTCCCACATTTGAAGAAAAAATAGTAAAGGGAAGCAATATTGGCACTAGAAAAGATATGGCTGATTTAGTCAAGATGGCAAGTAACACAGGTCTGCAAGTTATCATAGAAACGCACAGATTGACAGAGGCTAACGAAGTACTACACAGGCTCAAAAAGTCCGAAGTAGAGGCTCGCGCAGTACTCATCCCATAGATGTTGCACGTCTATGTAGGAAGATGACAAGTCAAGACAAGACTCCATGCCTTCATACATGTTCTTTGAAGTGATTTTGTTTTAGATCGATAATCTTATTGTCCTTATGTACTATTTGTTCTAACCATAGCATTGTTGCCCAATGCTTTCTTACTTTCCTTCGGAGGTCCGGGTACCTCCTCAAAGTCCAATAGTATGCTTCCTTTGCTAGCTCGTCAGCTTCCTTATTTTCATCTCGCGTTACCCATTCAAATCTTATACTATCTGGAGGAAACTTTGAGCGTAGCATGATAGCTATATCATACATTGGACTCATTCTGGCAGCCCTTGGACTGTAATCTCTGCTCTTCAGTTTTCTTATTATCAATTGACAGTCTCCTCTGACTAGAATTTCATAACCATCATCATCATTATTACCATTATCATTAGCATACCCGTTTTCTACTAGCCATTCCATGACCTTTATTGCACTACCATATTCAGCAGCGTTACTATTAGCTTGAGGAGAAAAAGGTTTAACTGAATTAACTAAGCCACATCCTCTATACGACATTGTAGCACTCTCATTTTTCACTACATAACCATAGCAGGGTATACCAGCGGGATTTGCTGGTTCACATAAACCATCAAAATTAACAAATAGCTTTTTCTTTGGTATAATCATTCATCCTCCTCTTAGGAGCTCCTCCTCTCTCTTTTAATCCCCCTGTTCAATGAACTATCATATATATATATATTCAATTAAATACAAATTGCAAAAGTGTGTACGCTTGTGGAATCGGTGGAACATAAGTTAGACATTATTAGTTTAAGAATTTAAGGCACATTTTTCAAGCTTTAGGTATTATGAAATAAAACTTTCAACTAGCGGTAAATCATAGGAATTTGGAAGGTTGGCCAAAATGATCGGTCTCTATAAGCATAGTGTATTATCTACCTCTCTTTCTCTTCTGTCTTGCATCATAAATTACGGTGTCTCCAATTTTGCGATAAACCAGTATACCTTGCAGCACTTTGCCGCAACCACATGTAAGCGCCTTAATATCATGTATATTTCGGTAGCCGCAATTACCACAATGAAATGAATAAAGTTCTACGATCTTTCCTGTTTTTCTTCCGCGAAAGTCATCTCCAACATCTCTTTTTAGTTTATCGTAAACATCATCTATGTGTGACAGAGTGTATCTAGCATAAAATTGCAATACAGAGTCTTTAACGCTTTTGTCTCTATCGACAACAAGAATCACTTGTTACACAGTTTTGGTAGCCTTATCTACTACATTAGATATGGACAAGACCTAGCTTAGCTGTCTATTTTATAGATCTAGCGAATGCTGATAGAAAAAGGATATGGTCTATAGCTAACAAGCAAACACCATAATGAGCGGCAAAGGAAATAACTGAATTTTCTGATACATCCTTTAAATCTATAGTATTCCCACTCTTCTTGATGAGAACTACACTTACAGCATTTCTTGCGGCTTTTGCAATCATTGGCGGAATGTTTGGTATAGCCGCTCCGGCACAGGCACAGACAGATAGTGCAGGCACTGCCCCCCCTGGCATGTCTATGGACATGGGAGGCGATATGATGAGTATGTTGCACGAAAGTAGCGCAAACCACAAGTGGGGCATGATTGCTAGCATCAATAATGACGGAGAAGCAGACTGGATAATTTCCGGCCACTGGATGATGGAGATGGCTTCGCAGAATGATACTGCCGCATCTAACACGACAGGCATGATTAGCAATGTTGCAGGCTTCAATGCAATACTTCATATGGTGATGCTCGATGGCTCAGCTATGCATAATCATGAGATATCCAACTTTACACAGGTTGGAGACCCGACCTTTAATAGCGAGACTAACTCGACTACAATAACAGGCACAACTACTGTTACACTGCGCGGAGATCCGGTCCCCAATGTGCAAACAACAATAGAGTTAGCACAGGACACAGTAATAGCGATATCACTTGACCCAGCTGCACTTGAAAATCACTTTGGAGAGGCACCAATCTATGGAATAGTGGTTTCCCCAGAAATGATAGAAGAGATGATGATGAGGTATGGTGACAAGATGGGCATGATGCAGGGACAAATGGATGGCATGATGATGAATAGCAGCGGAGGCATGTAAAAGGTAGAGTACAGCACTAGGAGTTATAATGTTTGAGCAAAAGTGGAAGTAATTCCACTCTCATTTTTATGCATTATCTGAAGCCTTCTATTATGAATCATTTATCACAAGCTAACTGTCCGAAGTTATATCGTCATTATTGCTGCTATACTTATATCCATCTGATCTTATTTCTTGCGACTTTTATAACAGCCTCTACTTATCTTGTATTTAGAACCAACCGACGGCTATGTGCATCACAAGATTCAGCCTACAATATATGATGTTATCTGCTAAGAGAAATAGAGAATGATTTCCTCTAGCCCGTTTATCGAACATTTTTGCAAATCCATAATGAGGGATATATGATAATACCATTATCAAAATCATTTCGCTATTTACTGCGAAAGGCAATTTTGGGCAAGGAAGGTCAGTACTTGCTAAACATGCACGCTCCACTTTATGACCTTATATCCACTTTCCTTACTCACAAACATATAGATTGAAGACAATGCATGGGTCAATGGAAAAAGCTGTAGTAGGAACAGTTTCATACAAGAGGAAGTCATCCCAAAAAAATTATGTAGAAAAAGGAAAGAGTTGAATGCAGGCTAGCAGAAATTTTTACTACCTACGCACCACATATTTGATTGCCTTTGCCACTGTTAGCGACGATACTCCAGCTGCAGCTATTACAAATGCTACAGTGCTAAATGGTAACAATATATTCAGCGCAATCAGTGTAATTACTAGAACTGCAGCAGCTGCGCCGAAAATAATTGCTAGCAACTTGCTGTCGACTTTTCTACCTTTGCTTGCAAAATAGACTACAGGTCCAAGATAAATAGCTCCAACTAGCATACTTGATATTGCTCCTGCAAGAATTGCACCAGTCTCGCCGCCTCCTGCTGCTGTATATACGCGCTCTGCTGCCATCAATATTCCAAATAACGGATACAATCCTACCTTGACGGTTGCCTGTAGCCAGGGCTGCTCTCTCTCATATTCTGCAACCTGCGGGCTGAATGAATAATAGACATTGTTGAAGATCTTCATGAACGCGGTGCCAGATGCTGTTGACAATATGTAGTTGTCGCGGAAGTCGCGCAAGTACTGCACTTGAGGTGTCAGTTCTGAGCCAAATGCAGCTGTTGCTATAAGGCATTGAGATTGCGTTGGCTGCGGCTGTGGATTTGCATTGCTACTTCCTTGTTGCACTACGAGGTCTATCCTACTGCTTTCGCCCTGACCGTTGATGTTGTTTGCAGCCAGCGTGACCGTTCCTGCCTTTGAGAAGGTGTACTCATAAGAATATGTGCCAAACTCAGATGACATGTGCGTGCTGTGAATTTCATTGCCATCCTGTATAAACACAAGATCGAATGACGATCTCCTGATGAGGTCGCCTATAGCCGGATCTTGGATGTTCATGACAAATGTTGTTGGAACACCTGTTTCAATTATGTCCGGACCCCATGACAGCTGGAAGAGGAACTTTTCGCCTGGCAACGACAGTATGTCAAGCGGGAATCTTGGTTTCTCCGCTGGCGCGAGCGTAAACACCGCGATTTCGCTGTCAGCTATTGTCTCCTCAATGCGGTGCAGCATGGCATTGTTGACTACAAAATGTACAATGCGGTTCTGCTCAGAGGTATAGTCATCAATAACCACCGCTTGCGCCTCAAGCTCCCTGCCATTCAGCGTTCCACGATAGCTGTTGGTCTGCAACTCTTCGATAGTCTTTGGGAACTGAACTTCCATATGGAGCACAGGCACTTGATCTACGTAAGTGTGTTCCCAGGTAAACGGCATTTCAAACTTGATCGTCTTGTTAGAATAGTTGAAATTGCTAACCTCATCATAGTATGTCTTGACCACCATTTGTTCCCCGCCCTGCTGCGTTTGCATATCAAACATGTATGACTTACCGATGCTGACAAAGAGATCGAACTTTTGGTCGGATCCTACTGCAAGTCCGGGGCTGCTCCTCTCAATAACCACTGTAATATGGTAAAGGCCGCCTGCTGTAAGGATCCTGCTCTGCAGTTCAACTGGGTTAGTCTGGCTCACTTCTATCTGCTCACTTGGATTAGCTTGGCCATTTACTTCCCAGCCTTGTATATTCCTGTCTGGGATCAGATTTGCCTTGACAACACCGTCTGATGATCTGAATCGCTGATCAAGCAAAAGTTCGCTATTCAGTTCAACAACTATTCTGAAGTCAATACCGGGAATAGTAGAGTTACGGGTTGGATCGTCAAGTGCTCTTACTATGAAGGTAGGCTTACTGCTGGGAACCTGATCGAGAAATGTGGGATTCATTGATGCTTCTACTGAAACCTCTTTATCAGAGATGGTAATGGGAAGGGACATGTCAGTTCCAAGTCCTTGGCCATATGCAACAGTGATATAAGAAATAATAATAACAAGCAGTAGCGTAAGCGAAGCAGAATATCGCTTCAGAGTACTATACATGGTTGGTGCATATACAAAAAGAGATCTATCGTTATATAAAACACTAAAACGAGCCAAATGGGAATATCCAAAATGAACATTTCTTATATTTTGCATTCTACCGATGAAAAGCTGTTTACGATAGTCTGAATGTGCCAATTCAGGTTCGAGAAATCTTTGAACTTTACACTAAACTATTCGGCGCTGCATTTTGAGCTTTTTGGCTTCTTGTGGAAAGAATTCAAGGTAGAAGCAGATATGTCGCTCCTTTCGAATACTTGTAGTTCTTAATCCTAATCCTGTTGCTGCTGCCGCCATGGACTCCTAGATACTTTTACATATACAGAAACCAAGCCCCGAGCAAGCCATAGTCTAGCAGCAAACTCTGTAAGAAGCTCTATTAATGATTCAATGTCATCAATGCATATATCGGTAATACATATTCCTATAATACTTTGGTTCACTATAACTTTACATAGCCATAATTGCATGATCTATTAGCTGGAGATGACCAGAGGTATTCATTTTTCTCTATTAGGGTTTATTCGTTAGTTTTTCTCTCAGCTGTGGGGATATTCCAAATTGATGAACTATAACCACATTCAGTCTTGAAGTGGTATAATGAAGTTCTGCCTTACTATTCATACTGCTTTTTATACATGTAATTCTCATAACCTTATAGAAACGTGAACAAACTAAAGCAGACTGTGTTCGCAGCTAACAGCGGGTTACTACTCCCCTTCTCCCTGTAGACCCACGTGATTCCTCTATGACCGCTAAGACAGTCATCTTTAGTTTACTAAAGAAGGTGATACTTATGCATTATTGCACTTG
>JALYGW010000151.1 GCA_030776915.1 Thermoproteota archaeon | reverse complement strand
AGATGGAGCTTCTCATCAGCAGATAGAAGATGTTGCACAAATGAGAGCAATCCCTAATATGAGAGTGCTAGTACCGGCTGATGCAGTTGCTGTCAAATATCTTATCAGGATGGTAGCATCTACTGCTGGTCCCTTTTATATGCGCCTTGCAAGGCCCTCGTCTGATATAATCTATGCAGACCAATCGACGGCATTTGAGCTTGGAAGAGGCAACATTCTTGAGGATGGGTCTGACGCCACAATAATTGGATGCGGCCTTATGGTGAGCAGGGCACTTGAAGCAGCAAAAGAGCTCAAGAGAAAAGGTATTTCCTGTAGAGTAGTCGACATGTTCTCAATAAAACCTGTTGATAACGACTTAATAGCTAGATGCGCCAAGGAGACGGGTGCCATAGCTACGGCCGAGGAGCACAATGTCATCGGAGGCCTTGGAGGCGTAGTGTCTGAAGTTATTGGCGAAACCTACCCTGTACCCATCAAGCGCGTTGGAATCCACGATATATTTGGCGAATCTGCACGTGATGAGGAAATCGATATGCTCTTGGAGCGCTATGGTCTGACTGCAACTGAAATAGTAAAGGCGGTGCTTGAAGCAAGAAGCAGGAGCAGAAAATAACATGAAGATCTTTCTTGATACTGCAAATATTGAATCGATCAAAAAGTACAGCGATATGGGCTTGGTAGATGGCATCACCACAAACCCGACGCTACTTTCAAAGGAGAAGGGCAACCCCGCCGAGATCATGCGCGAGATAGTCAAAATAGTCAAGGGACCGGTGAGCCTTGAAGTCATCGGAACTACAATGGAGGAAATGGTTAATGAGGCCCATGGGCTCAAAAAATACGGACAGAACGTAGTGGTTAAGATTCCCATGATCCCAGACGGATTGAAGGTTGTCAAGAAATTAAAAGAGGAAGGAATCCAGACAAACGTCACGCTCATATTTTCAGCAAACCAAGCGATCCTTGCTGCCAAAGCCGGTGCTGCCTATGTCAGTCCATTTATTGGTAGACTTGATGATGCAGGGCACGAGGGCATGACAATTATTAGTGAAATAGTGCAGATATTCAAGAATTACCAGTTTAACACAGATGTGCTTGTTGCAAGCATCCGGCACCCCCTACATGTCACCGAAGCCGGCAAGATTGGCGCGCAGGTCGTGACACTTCCACCCGACATACTTGGCAAAATGATTTCCCATCCACTGACAGACAAGGGACTTTCTGCTTTCCTGAGTGACTGGGAAAAGGTCAAGAAGGAAAATCCCAATCTAGCCATCTAACTACTGCGAAGCAGCTTGATCACTTTCTTTGGAATATCTTGTAACCGGCTGACAGAGATTGCCTTTTCGTAGTCGAGGTACTTTAAATTGTGCCCTATGCTTACAGAATCATGGAGGTTGCGGCCAACCCCTATCGCCATCATATGGATGGCCATTTTTCTGTACGAGAGCACCATCTGTCTTACCGCATCAAAGTCTGACGGTTCGCCATCTGTCAAGGTGACAAAGATGTCTGGCTTGAATGACTTGAGTATAGGCATGAGCAGACCGTAGACTTCTGCCAAGGGTGTGCCGCCACTTGCTCTTATTTGGACAAGACGCCTAGCGCTCACCACCGACCACTTGATGTTGGGGGGCTTGATGACCCAGCATTTTACTTGTTGCTTGTCTGTGCTAAATGCATAGACAGCGAACTTGATTTGAAGATAGTGCAGCGCTTCACAGAGCGCGATTGTCGCCTGCTTGTATTCTAACTCTACATCAGCTATACTGCTAGAGTGGTCAAGCAATATCACAACCTTGGTCTTGATCGAGAGCCGGAAGTCAGCGAGAAAGGTCTTGGGCAGCGCCTCAACATAGGTTTCGACATCAAACTCCTCGCCAGATTCATCATGCTGCTCGATCCACCCTGTTTTCCAATCCCTAAATGCTGCTTTGACCTTCTGTATCAGGTCAATATCGTAGATCTGCGTCTCGTCAATGTCCATCTTGTCTGGCACGCTTAGACCAAAGTTCTCCAATGACTCATAGCCCTTGCTCTCTGTCTTTTTGCTCTCCGTGATAAGAGTCTGGAATTCTTGAAGCACATCGCGACCTTCATAGACATCTTTAGTCTTTTTCTGCACGTCATCTTTCTTGTGTCGCATATGCACCACCTTTTCCACCTGCTTGAGCATGTCGCTCTGGTTAAGTGACGCACCGACCCTTGTCCTTGGAGACAATATCGGGATCGAAACCAAAGGGTCAAGCTCAAGTATCTTGATCAGTTTTGGGATGTGCTGCTCAATCCAGGTGGTGCCGTAGTTGTTGTCTATGGCTTCCTTTACTATTTCATTCGCATAATCAGCTGCCCTTTTCACCTTATCAAATTCGCCACCAAATAGCTCACCTTTCACATAACCTGTAAGAAAATATTGAGAAAATGCCTCCGCTATTTTGTAGCGGCCGTAAATCGAATTCAAAAGCTGGCGCGACATCCACGAAATACCCTCGTTGAACATCAGCTCATTGGCCATTCCTTCCCATTCTCTCAAGCCAAGGATCTCGATTCTCTTTGTTTCAAGTGTATTGAGCAAAAACCCAAAGGCATGCTCATTGCTCAGCACCTTAGAAGAGTGTTTTATTCTCATTGATTCAAACCAGAGAGCTACACGCCACTGCCTATATTTCTGAAAGTCGGTGCCAGGATAATAGTTGAGAAGAGAAAGAATGATCTGATTCTTGTCCAGCTTGGCAGTTGGAGGTTTGTCTAGCATAAGAATTATCACTATCTTATCGTTGCCAGACCATCTTCTGGCAAGAAAAGTAGCAATGTCGAGCAAAACATCGTTTCGCATAACAGGGCTTGCGATCTTGACCATTAGCTGTCGCCAAAGATCGACGTTATCATGTCCATCACTTTCTGATACTCGACTTGCCCCCATTGGTCGTATGTGTTTGCATATACAACTTCGGCGGTCTGCCTGCCAGAAAGTCCAGTGTTGAGCATCTTGGCAATTGCTATTGTCTCGCGTATCGATGGACTGTAATACAATTCTTCAACTGCCGCCGCCTCCCGCAGGCTCTTGGCAAGCTGGATTGCATGCTTGATATCCCTGATCTTTGAATCGTCAATTTTCACGAGGCGGCTGACAATGTCAAGCTCAATATCTTCCGGCGGGTAGTCAAGCCTCATCCTTACTGGGAACCTGCTCAGGAGCTGGGGTGGTAACTCTTTTGTGCCAACGTGTGATAATGGATTAATCGTGGCTATTACAAACCAGTCATCTGCTGCTTTGACAACCTGGCCCTCTGCTTCTTTTAGCACGAGCTGTCGCCTGTCGTCTAGCGCTTCATCAAGTCTCAGCAGCACGTCTGCCTCTGCCGCATTTAGCTCATCAAGGTACAACAGGGTGCCATTGCGCATAGACTTTACCAGCACGCCTTCGACAAAGTTTATTTCACCCTTGCTGAGAGTTCTCGATCCCACTAGATGTGATTCTCTAGTGCGAAGTGAAAAGTTGACAGAATCAAGTTCCTTTTTCATTTCTGAAGCAAATCTCCTTACAAGGGTAGTCTTGCCAGTGCCCTTTGGACCAATAATCAAAACAAATAGGCCTGACCTGTATGCTTTTTCTAGAATATCAAAGGCATTGTTCCAGTCAAGGTAAATTATTTCTTCTTGACCAAATTTGCTTGCTACCGGCGGCGATTCCATTTGATTTATAAGCACCATAACATATTTGAGCATTAAGATATCAGATTACAATATTATTATTTGCAATATTTCTGTCCTAAGGGGGTTAAACTAACCAGATCTAGCCAACTATCGCTTGCAACTCTAAGCTACGTTTGTATTTCATATCCACCTGCATATCGATTTTAAGTGAAGAATAGTCTGGCAATATTTTCAGAGACTAAGATTTTGTGTTTTACATAAAACCACCAATCACATCAATCCATTATTCCAAGCGAACAATATCTTATTCGTTCCACAGTACTCATTGGTACAACTTCATCTAGTAGTTGCCAACATTCTCGTATTCCTTTTTTAGAAATTTCAGACATTCTTTTTGCTGCCAATAATCTGTTGCCATTGTAAGAGCTCATCAGCTTTAAGATCCATTGTTTTTGCCATTGTTCCATCATAACAATACGATGATCCATTAATCTAATTTAGACAAGGCTGCAAAAAATATTGTCCACTTTATTAAAATGCAGCAGCCTTTATAGCATTAGCAACATCAGCACCACAATATCATGAGCCAGTTAAATGAAAAAAGAAAGACATACAATCTGCATAGAGAAGAGAATAGAGATTCACTTCATAGTGACCACAAGCTTCTCCTACTTGTCTTGAATTGCATCACAATATGCTTTGCCTATGCTCTTCGCTCTTTCATTCAGTTCATTTCATTTCTTTTCAATGCCATCCATACAGGAATTAACACATGGCGACTTGACCAGTTCATTATCGAAAAGGGGATTTTATCTTAAAAATACTTTGAAAAATATCTTCACTTCTATAACCATCGTTATAGAATACTGATAGCAAAAAACTTGTTACATAGAGAGAGAAGAGATTCAGGCAATCACATTGTTCATAATGACCAAAAGGTTAGAAAAATCTGCGGTCTTATCTAAGACAGAAGTTTGGAAGCTAGAGAAATTCAATCAAAGAAGATAAACGCACACATCGCAAAAATCAATACACAATTACATTGGTATAATAAGCTGCATTGATACTAGGAATACCAAGAAGGACAGCAGAGAAGATAATTTTAGAGCCCAGCTATGTCACCCTAATGTCTTTGATATGGGATACTATCGTATCTTTATCGGATAAGCTACATTAAACTTTTGGGATGGCGGAATCTTATAACAAGAAGGGCGCCTCCAATAGGATATAATGCTGCTTACCAAGCTACAGAAAAATAGGCGCGGTTTTCTTTGGGTTACGTTAGGATTTTTCCTAATCAGCTTGACTGCGCATTGGGTATCCGCATGGTTTGCATACGTGCAGGAACAACAGGCGCATAGTCAGCCCATTCGGACTGGCGACTATCTTAATATGACATTCCGGGACGTAATGGAAAACTGGCAGTCAGAGTTTCTACAGCTGATGTGGCAGGTGGCAGGGTTATCGTTCCTATTGTATGGGGGCTCACCTCAATCAAAAGAATCGAGTGGGAGAATAGAAGAAAAAATTGATCTTATAATGAAGAAACTTCAGGAA
>JALYGW010000150.1 GCA_030776915.1 Thermoproteota archaeon | reverse complement strand
GTCTTATTAGTAGTCCTGTTTGACAGATCGTAATCAAATGAAGAATCATAATGGAAAGTCTTGCTCCCCTGTATGATGATGATCCCCTTTGTATCTACACCTTTTGAGCTGAGTGCCCTTATATGTTCAGCTGGCATATCTGATCCTACTGCCGCCACTATCGAGGTTGGGGCAAACATGCTTGATGAAACAGAGGCAAAGGTGGCAGCACCGCCTAATATTCTGGTCTCTGTCCGAAAAGGAGTACGTGTTGTGTCTAGTGCCACTGTGCCAAAGACTGTCAGCAACGCCCATTTGGTAGCCAACATAGTTTCACTATTAAATGCTTGCAGGCACCATTAAATAGCAAACAAGGTAATCACATATTTGCTTGCGGTTAGTCGTTGCGATCACAGGCGCTTCTGGCGTCATTTATGGTATAAGAACACTTGAGGCTCTCAAGATACTGAAAATTGATACACACCTTATTATCACAGAATGGGGCGCCAAGAATATAAAGATAGAAACTGACAGCACAGCCGACTATGTTAAGTCGCTTGCGACGAGGTATTATGAAGACGACAATATGGCCGCACCTGTTTCAAGTGGCTCATTCAAAGTCGACGGCATGATCGTCATTCCCTGTAGCACTAAAACACTGGCTAGTATTGCAAACGCCCTTGACGACAGCTTAGTCTCAAGAGCAGCAGGCGTTTGCATAAAGGAACAGCGCAAACTTGTTCTTGTGCCAAGGGAGACTCCGCTGTCAAAGATACACCTAAAAAATATGACCAAGCTTGCAAGTACCAGCGCAGTAATTCTGCCCGCCATGCCAGGATTCTACCACAGGCCAAAGACAATGGATGATCTGATAAACCATCTGATAGGCAAGGTGCTTGATCAATTCAATATCGACCACAGTCTTTTCAAACGCTGGACTGGAGGCTAGTAAAGTGAAATAAGAAAGGAGGGGCATAAGAATTCATAATCTTGCATCACTAGTTAATTTAGGATATGGCGGTATAGGAGAATAGGCATGTATCGCTTGATATCAAAAAAAAGAATGCAAACCGATCGTTGACTTTATAGCCCCACCATACTTACATTAAGAGTCAGAGAACGTAATTTCGTCTGGATTTTCTTCCCACAAACGCATCTTGTCCAGCTTGTCTTTCCTTTTTGCACCCTGCAGCATATTGTAGACGGTTTTGTGCATACTACCCTTGGCGAGCATGGCAATTGCTTCAGTTGTAAGCTTGATCTCCCTAAAGTTGCCGATAAGGCATACGGTATGGCCATAGACAGATACATATGAGCCACTCAACTCTTCAATCATTCGACGCGCCTTGCCTCCTTCGCCAATTATCCTGCCCTTGATGCGCTCAAGGGCGTTTGGAGACTTGCCGGTGTAGTCATGCAAATCGATCTGCTGGAATATTAGCTGCTCATCCTCAAAGAGCAGATAAGCTCGTTGTGGAGAGAATCCTCTTGAAATTGCGGTTATTACTTCGACTGCCCGAAAAGCTTCCAGACGATCAGCGGAGCTGTTGCCTATGATCATAGTATCGCCAGTCTCGCTATCGATCTCGATTTTGACGCCACATCTTTCCTCTATTTGCTGTTTTACTTTTCCGCCTTTGCCAATCAGGACACCTATCCTTTCCTTTGGGATCTTGACCGCGTGCTGGAAGCTCATTATTTTGTGTCACCTCTAATCTTTTCTACTACTTGAGCAGTGTTGAGGACCTCAATTCCTCGTTTTTCAAAGAACCTGTTTATGTTCATTACATCGCGCAATAAAAATTGTTTGGAATTTGGGTGTTGAATATCGATGGCAGACCCAAAATCAAACAACATGATGCCGAGGTCTGTCTTGAAAATGTTGTACTCTGACAAGTCAGCATGTACCAATTTGGCTTTTTGGTACAGCATAGTCATCTGCTCGATCACCTGCTGATAGTCGTTCAATGTGATTTCTTCTGTATTTATTAGTGCCGGCGTAGGATTCCCTTCGCTGTCACCTACAAATTCCATTACAAGCACATTCTTCTTGACTGCTATCGGCAAAGGTACCCTTACTCCGACGGCGTGCGCTGTATGCATTTTCTTGAACTCCTTTCGAGCCCATGTCATTATAAGGCTGCGAGATCCCGGCTTTATATCAGAAAATCTAGGATCACCAGCGATGTATTGCAGCCGCTTTTTGAACTCGGCGCTTACTATGAGATATATTTTGACTATTCGAAGGGAGCCATCTGGCGCAACTGCAAGGTATACTTTAGACTCTTTACCGGCAGCAAGTGAGCTCTGGATATACTGTATAATGCCATCGCTCCTCAGTTCGTTTATCGTCATGAGAGTGGGCATGTCAAATACATTATCAAAAACGTCGTAATCTTCAGACATCTTGTTTAGGAATCTACTTTTGCGTTCATATTTTGAGAGCCATCTATCAGCTCGGGCTGCGGCCTTGTACTTCTCTTCTCTTGGCAGCTGCTCGTCAGGCTCCTCTTCTGACAACATGCAAAAGTTAGTGTTCTTTTATTATATGTGTAATGCTAGGCTGGGCATTAATATTCAATTGAACATAAAAGCACTGGATAACAGACTCATCTTTTCCTTCTCCATTCACAGCAATGCTTATCCGAAATTCTGCCCATGATATAAAAACCATGGAAGAGAGAGGCAGAAAGATTGGAGACTGCTGTTTGAAATGAAGATGTAGAGAAGAGAAAGCAAAAGATATACTAATTGACTTAGAAGACAAAACCAATAAACAGATATATCTCTAATCAAACGCCGGCTCTTTTAGATATTAGAACATTCTATATCACGTTGATTTTGCATTTGGAATAGAGATTTTTTCATCAGTGGTGAAATTTGTAGATCATGAGAAAAGGCACACCGGCAATCTTTCTTATACTGACCTCTTTTGCCAGCTTCATCTCAATTGCCTGTTTTATTATCCTATTGCCTACAAGGTTTGCAATATCGCATTTCTGGAGAAGCTGACGGGCATAGATCTGCTCGATCACTTCCTGTTGGTAATATTCCTTTGTAAGGTGGACTACAAGGCCATTCTGCTCCAGTTTTGTCCCAATTAAGTCAACATCGCATATGTCGACCATCATTGAGCCTTGGTAGCGCATAGTTCTCGCTGCATAATATGACAACTGTCGCTAATTGGCAGCACAGCATAATGAGGGTTTTGCTGTCATCATCAGATATAGGTTTCAATCTTGATGTCAAATGATCCGTCCTCGCGCTTCTTGCGATTGCTGACAAACCCAAGCGGACTCAGGATCGAAATGACTGCATTGATGGTTCCAGCGTAGCCGCATATGTGGAAGAAAGAGTTTTCAGGGGTAACTTTTTCGCCAACTGCTTTTTCAAGTTGAGATTTGCAACCGTCTTTGCCTTCAAGTAATGTCTCCACTCTACCTACGTTTCCCCTCCAGTCACGCGATAGCTCATGGTCCGGTCTGCTTA
>JALYGW010000149.1 GCA_030776915.1 Thermoproteota archaeon | reverse complement strand
TAGCAGCACTGGTTCAGAAGCGACTATGTACGCAATCAGGCTCGCTCGGGCAACAACTGGAAGACGAATAGTTGCCAAAGCAATTGGCGGCTGGCACGGCTTCAACACCACACTTATGCAAACAGTAAACTATCCATTTGAGGAAGAGGAAGGGCTAGGTCTTGTGCAGGATGAAGGACAGTTTGTGGAATCGATACCGTTTAACAACCTTGACGCATCCCTCAAAGTGCTTGAGACAGTCAAGGACGATTTAGCATGTATCATCATCGAGCCAGTGCTCGGTGGCGCGGGCTGCGTGCCCCCTATTGATGGCTACCTTCAGGGTTTGGAGGAATTTGCTAAAAAGAACGGTAGCCTTTTCATACTGGACGAAATAGTGACAGGCTTTAGGCTATCTCTCAATGGAGCTGCAAGCATCTACGGGTTACAACCCGATCTGTTTACTCTTGGCAAGGTAGCAGGTGGCGGAATGCCGATCGGGATATTATGTGGCGACAAAGACATAATGTCCCTTGCGGACCCCGTCGCAAGAGCAGATAAAGAAGCACGCTGTGCTATAGGGGGTGGGACATTTTCAGCCAATCCAATTACAATGACTGCCGGTCTTTTGACGCTGAACTTTTTGAAAAAAAACAAACAGCAAGTGTACAGCAAAATTGACAGGCTCGGAGAGATGGCAAGAAAAGGATTAGTCAAATTATTTGCTGAATCGGGAATTCGCTGCCAAGTGACAGGCGTAGGCTCACTCTTCTTGATGCATTTTGGCAAGACAGATGTTCACGATGCAACAGATGTCGCAACATCAGACATAGAGCTTTTGAGAAAATACCACCTTGCCCTCATGGCAAAATACGGCATATTCTTTCTGCCGACTAAGATGGCAGCTCTCTCATATATCCATGGAGAAGGTGACGTAAAGAAACTGCTTTGGGCAACAGAGAAGATAATAGCAGAGTCAGAACTGTTCAAGCATAATTCCTCAAGCTATGTTTTTTGAGATTTCTGCAACCTACTGCAAACTACACATATTGGGTAAGAATGCTTACTCAAGAGAGATGTTTTGTTTGCTTCTAGTCAAACATGATAAAGTTAATTGTTATTCTGGTCTTTGCCATTCTTGACCGTCAACATATCAAAAGATTTCCTTTAGCTTGCCATTGCCTGTGAACAGGTTGAGAAAGCGACGCTTGAGCCCATCGTTCATCATTGGGCTAGCCAAAACATCTAGTCAAACTTCATGCTCTGTGTGTCTGATCGTAAACATAGAGCTTTCTGCTTCCATTTATCACTCATGTTTTGGGTAGATGGAATCTTTTCTTCTACTCACCAAATACAATACAATACAACCTTGAGCGTTTCAATTTTGGCAACTAGGATATGTAGGATTGTATTCTGTGTGTATTTCCAGCTTCATCTGCCTCAGCTTGACCTACTGCAACAGCTTCTTGGTAGGGATAGAGACTCGTGCATATATACCTCACTACAATCAGCAGCCTACAGATCTCTTATAATGACCAAACTCCGTTTCCTCACGATACGCTTAAAAGGACAATAAGTTCGAACATCTTATTGGTTTCTCATACAGGCACCCCTAGTCCAATAAAACCCATCTTAATTATTGGAGCGCCTGGTTCTGGCACCACTTTACTTTACCAAACCCTCTGTTATCATCGAGACCTTGCGTACATCACTCACAATATGCTCCGTACAGGAATACGCAAGCACGGCAGATTACTAGGTGACCGAAGAAAAGCTTTGTTCATATTACAAAATCTTATACATCGAGACCCTGCCTCTACTCTTCCACATGAGGCAGATGCCTTCTGGATGACGTATTTAAGATATTATGACTACATGACAGAGAATGACTATACTAAAGAAATGGCTGCCTATTTTAGAAAAAAAGTACTGCAAGTGCAGAAACTTTGGGGTCGTCCGCGGTTTGTGAACAAGAACTTACAAAACTGTTTTCGGGTTAGGTTGCTCAATTCAATATTTCCTGATGCGAAATTCATACACATAATACGGGACGGCAGAGCGGTAGCATTTTCAATATTAAATAAGAAAGAATTTGGCGCGACCAGTCCTATCTTGCTTGTTGGCTTTAAAGATATTCTTGGTGACAAGTATCAACACAAACGTTCTGAACTTTATAATTATGGTCTAGCTTGGGCAGAATATGTCAGAAAGGCTAGAGAAGCAAGCACAGTTGCACAAGGCAGGTACTATGAGGTGCGTTATGAAAACCTTATCACAGAACCATATAAGGAGCTTAGAAAAATTGTAGATTTTTGCGAATTAGATTGGTATCATAAATTTGAAGAAAAGATTCCACATACTCAAAATATGAATGAGAAGTGGAAGCAGAAAGCAAACAAGGAACAACGTACGGACTTGGAAGAATCAACATTTGACCTAAGGCTAACTTTGGGTATGGCAGAGTAGCCTTTTTCTGGCGTGCATTTTTACCTTCTAGAAGGGCAACTATGGAAAGAGAATTAAAACTGCTCAAATCCTACCGGCTCCATTTTTCTTTGTATGCTCTGTGGTCCTGTACCATCAAGCCAAGTTTTAATAAAAACTAGCTAAGTAAGCAAAACAGGCATATATATATGCCATAGCCATCGTTGCTTTGAACTATCTAGTTATTTAAACTAAAAATAATGTATTGTTCTATTGCAGTAAATCCCTATTATCTAATCTATAATCTCTAGAAGATGCTGAACCAGTTAGGCATACAGAGGATAAACTAGAAGGAGTATTTTTTTCTAGGTCATCTAGCTGAGGACTCTATTGGATTGAATAGCTGATAGAGATCCGAGAAATAGGAACTGAAGTAATAACAAGAGACCGGAGTAATCCAATATATAAAACACCCTTTTAGGCAAAAAGTCTTAATTGGGAGACAAAATTCAAACCTAATGCATGGCAAGAGGATTTGTAGTCTGGCTTACTGGTCTCTCTGGAGGTGGAAAAACGACTATTGCTAGAACTATTGAAGATGCGCTTAAAAGTATGAACCGTAGCGTGGTAGTTTTAGATGGTGACGAAATTAGAAGACATCTTAGTCCTGACCTTGGATTTTCTAGAAGGGATCGAGAGATGAACGTTGAGAGAGTAGCCTACCTAAGTCATATACTTTCTAGGAGTGGAATTATTACAATTGTAGCACTTATCTCACCTTTTAGAACATCCCGCGATTATGCAAGAAAGCTTATTGGAGAGTTTGTTGAGGTATGGGTTAAATGCTCATTGGAGACCTGCAAAAAGAGGGACCCAAAGGGACTATATGGGAAAGTGATGATGGGAGAGATCACCGATTTTACAGGAATCGATCAAAATTATGAAATTCCGCTTAACCCCGAAACAATCGTGGATACCGATAAAGAAACACCACTTCAATGTTCTCAAAGGATCCTGCAAAAGCTCAAGGATCTAGGATATTTGGAATGAGGGCTCCCACAAGCCCAAGAGCTTCATGCGCACCTGACAGCATAGTGTATAATCTCCTTTGTAAGAACTATGACTGCATCAACTTTTTCAAGTAAACTGATATAATTTGCATAGTCCAAAAATCCAGTAAATATCATCATCTTTTTTGCTGATCGTTTCTATTTCAACAGTTTTCTGGCTAATATTCCTGATTGTCTTCGGAAATGTAGGAGGTTGAGCGTCTACTAGAATCCTTGTTGCTTCAATGATTTCTTGTATCGGTTCATCACTCGCAAATGATGAAACAACTACGATAGCAAAATTCTTCCAAGTACTATTATGAGCAGACCTAAGCTGACTGATCATTGAGGGGACATGCTTAAGCGGTGACTACTACTGACGTTAGTGGTGATGGTGTTCGCTGCTAATGCTTGCTCTTCTCTTTGAAGATCTGTAATTTAGCACTTCGGCCACAGAAGAGGCCTATCTTCAAGGCAAGGACAATCGGCAAGACTCCATAATTATCATGGATCGCCTTTTGTAGTTTCGTATTAGTCACTATTATCGCCCATGCGTTTCTGATGGTCCATCTAGTAGTAACAGTATTTAGCAGAGGAAACGACCAGGGCTTCTCAAAAGTCGCTGTATGTGCATCTATTACTATCCTGATCTTTTTACTTTTCTTTACTAATGTATATAAGATAGCAGTCAGCGGGCAAAATATGGGAGGACTTTGGCACATCATGACAGCATCATTAGGCTTTTTAGATGTCAATAGAGTGAGTGTTTTACAAAACAGGAAAGGCCATTTTATGAGTGCATAAATCTTATTTTTCGTTTTATAACTTAGCATATCAAGAGAGGCTCCTAACGGCTTTGAAAGACGCTGCGCTCTGGTGCTATAGGGCGCCCATACCAAAAAATGGATGGCCCGCATGACGATAATACGAGTAATCATCCCTATGATTTAGAGTTTATAGAAGAGACAAATAAGACACGATCTGGAAGCTTCACTCTCTTTTTCTCTAAGGTTTAGTGCAACGGTGTCACTCTTCCCTAATCTTGTCTTATCTAGTACGTCCTCAATGCAGTCATGTTTCGTTGGATCTCTAACTACCTTTGGTAGTAATAGGCATGTACTAAAATTTTTGAATACTGCTGCAGAGGCCAACAAACTATGTGTCATTAGGTTGTAGAGTCAGTTCTATAAATGTCCCACACATGCAGTGGGCATCGCAAAAGGCAAAAACCTTGCTTGATACTTGAAAAGAAGCAAAAATGTATATGAACAGAGGATCAAAACTGATCCAGTGCTTCTTGGATGCTCTTTCGGTCGTCAGCTGTCGGCATCTGCTCCAGATATTTGACCAGATCTTCTTTTGCACCTTGATTGTTGCCAAGCTGCATCCTCGCTATTGCGCGATTCTTGTATATAGGACCAAATCGGAATGGACTAATGGTGATTGCCTTGCTGTAGTAGTCTTCTGCAAGTGAATAGTTCTTCTTTTTCAGGTAATAATTGCCAAGACCTCGGTATGCTAGATAGTACTTTTCATTCAGCTTGATTGCCTTTTCGTAACATGGGATAGCTTTCTCAGAATCTGTCTCGTTGTAAATGCCACCGAGAAGACTCCATGCCTGCGCATTGTCTGAGTCGATTTCTGTTGCTTTTTGCAAGCTTTCGATGGCCTCATTAACTTTGCCGTGTTGTCTCAGTCCTTCTGCCTCAAAGCACATTCTATTTGATTTGGCAAACTTGAGGTTCTCATTCTTTAGCAGGTCCTTCATGTCTGAAGGAATCATGATTATGGCAATCATGTCGTCTTGCTCCCAATCCTGCTCAAACTTCGACTCTGGAATTGCACCTACTGTATCTGGTTCTGGTACATAAGTAAGGATCCTTCGCTCCTCGCTATCATAACCTGATACGACCATTGCATGCTGCACAGTAGCCTGTATCCCAGGAATTATTACTATAGGTGGTATGCCTTGATCGATTCGCTTTTTCAAGTCCTTCATTGAGCTTTTGTAAATGTACGAAGAAAAACCAAGTGTTTCTGCAAGCTCGATCCCATGAATCATTGCGGCACCTCTGTCGCTTGCTGCACCAGATATGGGCTGAGAGATATCTTCACCCCAGTATTTGATGACAACATTCATTACAAGTGGTAGATCCGCACTGTCTTCATTCTTGCTTACAAGAGGCAAGGTGATGAAATGCTCTGGTTGGGATTCCAAGCCTGTACTCTCTCTCTGTATCGCAAGCAAATAAAATTCTTCTTATGTAGTCAGAAAATTTTTCAGAAGAGCTAGGCCGTCGCCCCCGCTCTTCTCCGGGTGAAACTGCGTACCGTACATCTTGCTGTTGTTGGAGAATACTTCATGCTCGCAGTGCTTAGAGCTTGCAAGTGACTTAAAATTTGAGGGTAGTTTTGCAATGCAGTATCTGTGGCTCTGGTATACAAAGATCGACTTCTTCCCTTCAGTCAGTGGATTCGGAGTTGAAAGTGACACTTTGGTCATTCCCTGAACATGGGCCGGCATTTTACGTATTGAGCCTCCAAGGGTAAGCGCTATTATTTCCGCCCCATAGCATATACCTAGGAGTGGTTTATTGCTACAGTGGCAGTATCTTATGATGCTTGAATTTACCGCGTTTATTTGCTTGTTGTATTTGCGTCTGCCTGACAGTATCACCTTGTCGCATTGGGCGAGATCCTCATTAGAAATCTCAGAGAACCTCTTGTGAAGATATGGCTTGTCCAACTGAGCAAGACAAGACAGTATATCTGCTGTAAACGGTGATAGGTTGTCAACTACTAGTACTGCCAATCTAGTTATCTACCTCTATGACATACAGCGGCGCTCTCTACCGTCCTAGTATACTTCGAGCAATATGCCAAAGTTAATGGGAGTGCCATCTTCCAATTAAAATATTGAGTTTCCTTGCACCATTTAATAAATGCCCTTGTCACTTTTGGAACAGCCAAGTACAATTTAGTGGTGCAGGTCGCCTGTACTCTTTTAAACTTAAACAGAGCATAAATTGCAGTCGGTCTGACAATGCTCAACGCTTCACCATTGAACACTCTTTCCAACTGCTCTTTTTTGACTGACTTGTCGTACGACATCTGGTCAGTGGAGGCTGCTGGCGGCTTATATTCAGGTATCATACAACACAAATTTCGAAAATAGCTCTGACCTGTCAGTGTAGCGCTGTTGACTGTACTGACCTGATCCATTCCATAATTTGAAAAAGCTCCGATTGCACTCATAATGCCTGCCTCTTCCTCACCCTTAACCAGAACCACAATAGAGTATATACTTCGCGATCGCTGTGGTTGTAGAAAATGTTATCAGCTGCTTTGGGCTCAGTGGGACTGTCGCTCTTGTTCAGCAATTTTTTTGGTGCCTTTGTATTTATCATGATACATAAGGGTTGTTCGTAAATCTATTGACTCAATAAGCTAGTTCGCCTCTGCAAGCCCTTTGCACATAAGATAAACCGCTGCATATGCGGGTATCTCCGCTGATTCTTTTGAAATGTTGAATGAGTTCCTCTTTAGTTTCAACTTGACTGGAGTTTTAACCCTAACGCTTACATTGCCATCGCCAAGCAGACACGCATCAACAAAGGGGTCAAAAGAATAGAGATCGCTAGATTTTGCCTTTGAGAGGCCACTCTTGCTGTTTAGGGTTCCAGGCATCCTAAACACCCTATGGACATCAGTTGTCACTTGCGGATCTATTTTGACTCCCATGTCCTTTGCTAATCTCTCAAGTTCGACTTTGAATGCATTATATCCGCCATATTGATTGACAATGTTCTTGAGTTTGATTGCTGATGTCATGTCGATCTTGAGCTTCTCTGCAATTCTTCTTCTCCAGCCATATGTAATTCCACTTTTTGGGAATTTTATGGAAAAAAGGTCCCCTGCATTGGTCTTTCTAACCCCAATACTTTCCAACATTAAGCCTGTTCCTGAGAGATAGCCCACAAGGTCGGAGCGGGCCTGCGGATCGAGAGAGGTGCATGCATCATCATTTATGTGTACATGAAAGCCATTGTTACCGGAAAAGTAAATGTTAATAGCACTATAATCTAGGCCAATGTCTGCTAACAAAAAATCCATCAAACGTCTAGCCTGCTTTTTAGACCCATCTATGCACTTGCTGCAAGGAATGGAAACATGATCTGCCTTTTTGGAGTCACAGGAGGGGCAAGAATATGATGATTTCTCTTCGTCCTGTTCGGGAGGAGATACATAGCCACAGTTTATGCAGACTGAATACGAATGTGATGAAACACACGGCATGCCAAGATCTTTACCATCAATATCAAAGATCAAGTCTGCCCCAAGCCACTGTTTCTCCTGCATAGGTTGTTGTGTTGGAAATCGATAGTATGCATTTGAGCAATAGACGTCAGAAGGTGCTTCCCTGACAAGCATAGCATCTAGCTCTTTCATCCTTTTGAATGATAGATGCCTAAGCATGCCTGCTTGTCCGAAGTGCATATAACCAAACTCACGTTGATCCATTTTGAGAGGTTCTTCAATTGCCTTTGATTGGTTGAAGTAATATTCACGGAACGCTTTTTTTATTACTGAAATAGTCTTGGCGGTATTGAGATTCTCTCTCATTTTTTCTTCCTGCCAAACTGAACTGGGTTTATTAGGCCATCGCATTCAGCAACTGCAAAGCAGAGATTTTCGTTCCGGAGTTTGTCGCATGAAGGAACAGAATATTTGATATGGCTTCCTTTCATGCCAGCCAGGTGCTCCACTTGGTATCGGGTTATCTTTTCGTTAAAGTCAGGAGCATTTTCAAACATCAAGACGATTTCATCCACTGACTTGCCTATAGCCAGCATGTAAGTGGCAAGCATCACTCGTGCTGAGTGGGGTAGGTTATCGCCCCTATTCATCACCTCAAGCGCATGCTTGATGCATGGGGGGTAGTCCGTTACCGCAGCTGGGCCTCGCCCTTCATAACGTGATAAGAGTTTTAACCGCAACTGGTCAGCTTTTGACTTTATGCCTTGCGGCAGAATGGGTAGGGTCATTCCTTTGACTTTGTCATAAATAAGCACGGAGAGCTCATTTCTAATGAGTCTGACGGTCTCATCAGCGTCAAGATAAACATAGCCATTGTGGACAAGTCTGTTGATCAGTTTCCATTCTTGTTCGTGGAAATGAGAAGCTCTTGCAAGATAGTCGACAACTCGGACCTTGAATAGACGCTGATCCTCTGATATAACGATTTTCAATTTGAATAGATCCTCAAAGATTTTGGTAAACACATAACCTCTCTTAATTTCGCTCTGCTTTCTTAAATCCTCTGTGAGAAACTTCTGTGCCCTTCTTGCTTCCGCTAACGCGAACTTTCTCAGTACTTGATCAATGCCAATTGACTTGACGATCACAAGAGAAATAAGGAATGTAAGGATCTCAATTTCGTATCTCTCTAGGTTGTCGTATATCTTCCCGTCGACTTCCATCTCAATCCGCTCGGCAGCTCGGTCGATAATATACTTCATATCCGGCCTGTCAAGCTCCTCCCAGCCAAAACTAGACTCTCGTAGATATTCGCCAGCTTCATTCAAAAACGGGTACTTGGCTAGATCACTACCACCCATTCTTATAGAAGACAAGTTTGACAATAAGATATAGCTGTTCTACCATAAAAACTCCATTGCAATAAGTTAAAGTAACAAAAATTATCTTCATATCAAAATCATGGAAGTAAGAGTGGGGTTTCATGTTTCCATAGCAGGGGGGATATCAAATTCAGTCAACAATGCAAAAAAATTAGGCTGTACCGCATTTCAAATATTTAGTCGGAATCCCCGCGGGTGGGCTGCAAAGCCTCTAACGCGAGATGAGGTAGACTCGTTCAAAAACAGGCTCTGTGCAAGTGGAATCGAAAAAACATCAGTAGTTGTACACATGCCATATCTGCCGAAC
>JALYGW010000148.1 GCA_030776915.1 Thermoproteota archaeon | reverse complement strand
GTTTTCCTACCACACCCACCGCAGGCAGAAGACATATCCATTGTGTAATATGTCTTATCATACGTGTTAGCATGACTTAAAGTTTTAAAAACACACTACAGGGCAACCAACTCCAACATCATTCTGCTGTCGTATCACTTTGTTCAGCACCTTGACACATCCCGATTTTCATATCTACTATTTCTTTCGACCCTGTAGCATAAGAACTTGTGTAATTTGCGGGTTCGGTGGGATTCGGACCCACGACATTTTAACCCAGTAAAATATGCTGACTGGTTAAGAGCCAGACGCTCTACCTGGCTGAGCTACGAACCCACAAAAAATTTGCGAACAAAAGCGGTATTTAAATTAAACTAGTGAGCGCAATTCACAGGCAACATATCATAGGAGAAATAGTAGCTCCGCTGCAAAAGTACCAACTGTATGTTCCATTGGAAGCTCCTCGTTTATATATAAAGAAAGAAAAAATATAAAATGAAAGTCTAAAAGGTTCTAGCGGTTGGTTGTTGTTGTTGACCCCGCTGGATTATCTTGACAATAGCTTCAGAGACAGAACAGTTAAACCGCTCCTTTTCCTTCAGGATTTGCCTGTATGCGTCAAGCGTAATGTATACCGGTATCGAGCCGGTGCCTTCCAGTAGTGCCTTGACCCTGAGTAGACCGTTCTCCATTCCCCTTTCAGCAACCTTCTTTAGCTTGACTTTATCCATAAAGCTGCCGAGAGGTCCCATAGGCATATCATAATCCACCGTCATACTAGTCTTGCTTTTGTTCTGATCTAGCTCTTCAAACTCAACTATAATCTGCCATCTCTTGAATGGACCTTCAATCATCTTAGCTACAATCTTGCGCATAGGCACATAATCGATAGTTTCACAGTCCCACTCAAGCTTTTTACCATCAAAATCTCCGCTTATCCTAAAGATAGTGCCAACCCCAAACCCGTTCTTGACTTCAACTGGGATAACGTTGAGACCCATATTCTCTGGGAACTGGTCAGCCATGTGCTCTGGCCTTGCAAAATAAGTAAATACCTCGCTGATTGGAGCATTAATTTCTATACTCTTGTGAATAACAGTCATTGTGCAGAAGAAGAAAGCTGGTGCACAGAATTTAAAGGTTTTGAAAAGAAAAAGGATAGGACACTAGGTCAAGTCAGCGGGTTGCCTGAGACTATCTCATCAAGGCACTTCACGATATCTTGTTTTGTAACAGGTAATGGGTTATTGTCGAGATGTCCGCGGTCAGGCATGATCTCGTCTGCTGCCTGGTCAAGTGGCTTTTTTAGCTTGATAGGCTCAAACTTGAGCTTTTGGCATATTCTCTTAAAGCGATCATAATATGCCGACTTATTGAATTTGTGGGCAACTGTGGTACACGAGGACAGGGCATAGCCGTGCGGTACGCCTTCATTTGAAAAGGCATATGAAAGTGCATGTCCAAGTGTCGTCGATGCGTTACCAAAGCCGATGCCTGACAGCATCGCACCATAGGGTAGAAGATCATGTTTGTCGTTGATTATCCCGTCTTCCAGTATGTCAAAGGCTTCCTTGCAGAAAAACTTCGTGAAGGGATTTGCAAGCTTGCTGTCATACGCTTCAGAGGCTTGGGCTGCGGCATCGCAAGCAGAGTTTCTCATAATATTGAATGGGGTGCCAGGCAAAAAGTATGGATCCACAATTGCTGCGTCGGCAAGAAAAGCTTCATCTTGAAGGAGCTTTTTCTTGTGGCTAAAGCTAATTACTGCATATGTCGTCATTTCTGCTCCTGTTCCAAATGTTGTTGGGATCAATATCTTGGGCTTACCTGTGAGCTTGCCAAGATATTTGCATACGTCCATCGAACTTCCGCCACCCAGACCTACATAGCATGAGATGTCCTTATTCTCATACTCCTTTTGTATCGCCTCGACAGTTTCAATTGCGGGGTCAGGTGTTACCTTGTCATACACCTCGTAACCCTTGATTCCCATGTAATTCAACCACTTGTTATAGATGTCTGGAGTAGTTGTGGTAATGACAAGGGCATTATTTGGGTAGGGGAAGTCTTTTGCAGCACTTTCGCCAAACATGATCTTCTTTGGCATCATTACTTTCCAAGCCATCAGGTATTGGCTTTACCTTCATGGTGTTTTATGTCTTACTAGATAGGACGAAACTTTTGCTATGATAATTATTGATTGATTGCTTACTAGGTCTGCTCTTTTATCTGGCCGGTTAACTGGTGCTTTTCAATCCTCATAAGGTAGACAATTCCAATGACTGTAAAGACTTCGATACTCTTGGCAAGGATACCAGCAAAGTCGACACCTTCTGGTTCGTCGTTTGGAGAAAGCGGTGGTGGTAAGATTACAGAATAAGCATATAGCCCAAGAAGGATGCCTGTTCCAATGAGCCCAAATAGATTGACGGCTAATTTCTTTTGATAGTATTTATGGGCAGACTCGTTTGCAGCCTGTCCGGCCAACGTCAAAAGCGTGTACAACACACCATAAACTATCTGCATACCAGCTGCGACTAAAAGAAATATGCTGTATTCAAGGCGCAGCAATGCATGTTCAGCGTAAACTGCAAGATGCACAATGCCACCAGCTATTGCGGCTAGCATTATCAAATACCTTATCGTCTCTCTCCTCACGCTTCTCTGGTACCTGCCACTTTTTATCATCTTTCTGTAATTCCAGGCCAGCACTCCACCAAATACAGAAAGGGGCAAGCTGATTGAGATTAACATCATTGCATTCCATATAGTGCCAAAATCCTTGGTGATTGATACGTTAAAGATAGCCCTATCGCAGTTGCAGGTTGTAGTACTTGATAGTGTTGCCCGCGGCGGATCAATGCTATTGGGATTGACAGGATTGCCATCTTTTGCAACACTGAGCACTATCTGATAGCTACCAATTTCAGGGAAGTTGTAAAACACCTGAAAGTCACCTATTTCCTGTTCTGTCCAAGGCCAAGCCTTAAGACGCTCGCCTGTTGTGGCAGAATAGACCTCAACCATAGTATGGATGTTGTATGTGTCTCGACCATCATGGTCCTGAACACTGAACAGAACAGCAACAGGCTCGTTTGGGCCAGCATATTCAGGCTCTAGTGCTTCGTAAGCGTAGTACGGGCCTATGTATCCCCCTCTATTATTGTAATGGGGAAGGTGGTCAAAATGGGCATATGCCGGGACTAGAGAGGAAAGTGGGAGTAACACTATCACCGCAAGTGCAATAACGAGTCGTCGATGCATCGAGACTGTGTAGTAATATCTACATCTGTCTGTATAAATCATTGCTCTGCAATTATTTTTTGTAGTAGTTGTTGTCCTTTGTGGCAGAAAGATTCGATGATATTGCAGTAGTTGTCGTTGTCTTAATTCTCTTCTTATTGTCGATTTTAAATGCATAGAGCACGGTCATGAGCACCATCGAGAACAGCACAAGCCCGAGTCCAAGGTGTGAAGTCACCAATATTGCGTGAAGCCGCTCAACTATCACTACTGCTCCGAGAGTTATCTGGCCTATCACTGTGCCCGTAGCGATTATAGAAGCTATTTTCATACCTCTCGGGGCATCTTTTGATTTTAGTGTAAAGACCATTGTAGCAACTACAAAGATGCCTGTGGTTGCGGCAACGGACCTATGAATATATTCGATGATAAAATCTTCATGAGGTATAAGCCCCTGAGGGCACAGAGGCCAATCAGGACAGGTGAGTCCCACGCCGGAAGCGCTCACATAGCCCCCAATAAATATCAGGGAAAAAAGAACTACAAGAGTAGTAAATGAAAGAGCTTTAAGTAATAAGTACATATTATTGTTAATTATCTCTCACTGTACATTTATCTTCCCTGTCATGTATGGATGCACTATGCAGTAATAGTCGTATTGGCCCGGGGTGACTTGTGCAAGTGACAGCGTTGCGGATTCACCACCATTAATCAAACTTGTATCAAACAACTGTGCAGATTCGGGATCTTGTGGACCAGTTCCTGAGGTTACTGAGTGCGGAAGGGTATCTTGATTAACCACTGTGACCTCAGCGCCTGCACTTGCTGTTAGCTCCTCTGGGTCATAATCAGGGTTGCCTTGTATTGAAGAGCCTTCCAGGATGTTTATTGTAG
>JALYGW010000147.1 GCA_030776915.1 Thermoproteota archaeon | reverse complement strand
ATGTCTTTTGCAGCCATATCTGCGACTTTGCCGTTAATTACATCTACACCATATTTGGGCTTCGCTAGTGCTGCTTTAGCTCTGAGCAGTGTTTGAGTGTCCAGAGGATCCATTCCTGCATTTTCTGCTATAGCTATTGCAATTTCTTCTACACTATCTGCAAATCTTTCTACTGCTAGCTGATATGGAGTGGAGCTAAGCGAAAGCCGCTTTAACAAGATTCTTCTGGATCTAACCATATGGGGATTAATTCGAGTCACTTGGTTAACAAAAGACAAAAGAAGGATAGAGCTAGCAACATAGTTCGTGAATATTAGCTAGCTCAACTAGCTCTTTTGACTGTGCCCCTCATATGACTAAAGAATTTTTTTAAAAAGAATATTTTACACTAGGTATTTGTGATTTTTGGCTCAAGCTGGGAGCTTATTTTTCTTTGAAAAGGCGGTCTCGCAGAGCTAGTAGCTCTAGTCTTGTTGCGGGTGGATCTAACTCTCCGAGAACATGTATATCTATGCCTAGCTTCTCAACTTCGGCATACAGCTACGTGCTACCGCTACTATTCCTATTTTCACTGCCCTTCAAGTTCCATGTCACGTTGTCAAACGTCAAAGAATGATTGAATATCCAAACTAAAAGGAAGAAGTATCAAGTATTTTCGTTTTGCCACCTTCATGTTAAAAGTAGAACCCATTTTTCTTATCCTCTGGATTCCAAGAATTCTTTTTGTTTGCCAAACTCCTTCTTGAAATGTGCCAATGTCTCGCCATTGATAATACAAAATTCAATGAGCTCAACAGAGGTTGTGTCAAAATTACTTGTTAGAAACTGTATTGCTTCTTCAACTAGAATTGATGCACACCTATCTTTTGGAAAGCCGAAAATTCCAGAACTGATGGCAGGGACTGAAATACTCTTAAAACTATTCTTCTCAGCAAGGTTAAGCGCACTTTGTATCGCCTGTCTGAGTTTTCGGTCTTCATCTCCCTCTCCCATCATTGGACCTACGGCATGAATTACCGCCCTACAAGGTAATCTTCCTGCACTTGTAATGGCTGCAGAACCGACTCTGACAAACCCAATCTTATCGCTCTCCTCCCGTATTATTTGACCTCCTTTCCGAACAATTGCCGCGGCTACGCCCCCTCCATGCCGAAGGTAGGAGCCTGCAGCATTTACAATGGCATCAACCTTTCTCTCTGTAATATCGCCATTTTCGAGCCGGATTATCCTCTCGCTGCTTACACTATGACTACTACTACTACTACTTTTTGTCACTGTCAGCCTAATTTTGTCTACTAGTGTCATGCAGTAGTGGCACAAAATTCAGAGCAACAAACAAAACCATAAAGCTTTCCTCAAAATGAGATAATAATGCTTCAAGAATGCCTAGTGGAAGTAAACGTCTATCTTCCTTCTGCGCAGGGATTTTTTAATTTGTATTTGGTATGGCAGTACTATTTCATGGTTGAACAGCATCACGAAAGATCATATGGATATAAATAAAAATTCTAAAAATAGTGTGTATAGATAGGTGGGAGGAAGACCGTAATTCCTTGAAGGAAGAAGAAGGACAGGGTATGGTGTCGCTGACAACGTCCACTGATAACGCCATGTCTACTGACTTGTACCAGCTAACTATGGCTGCTGCCTACCTTCATGCGGATCAAGCAGACAAAAAGGCTATTTTTGAAATGTCTGTCAGAAAATTGCCGCGAAATAGATCTTACCTTGTAGCCGCTGGTCTAGAGCAAGCAATACATTTTCTCCATCATATGAAATTTAACGACAACCACATATCCTACCTAAAATCTCTAGATGCATTCAAAGGTATCAGTGATAGCTTTTTTGAATACCTCAGGAAATTCAAGTTTACTGGAACTGTTTGGGCTATTCCAGAGGGCACAATAATATTTCCAAACGAGCCAATCATCAGAATAGAAGCGCCTATAATCGAATCACAGATCGTTGAAACTTATCTTCTCTCAATGATAAACTTTCAAAGTTTGATAGCGACAAAGGCATCACGGATAGTAAATATTGCAGCTAGAAGAAAAAGGCCAATCATCGAGTTTGGCTCAAGGCGCGCACACGGCCCTGAGGCGGCCCTCCTGGCAGCAAGGGCAAGCTTTGTTGGGGGTTGTATTGGCACTTCAAACGTACTTGCTGGATTGAAGTTCAGCATACCGATATTTGGAACCATGGCACACTCTTTTGTTATGAGCTTTGACAGAGAAGAGGATGCATTTGAACAATATATAAAAACATTTCCTTCCAATAGCTTCCTTTTGGTAGACACTTATGATACAGTTGCTGCTATAAACAAAATAATCAAAAACGGTCTTAACGTTACGGGAATCAGACTTGACAGCGGTGATCTATATTCTTTGAGTGTAGAAGCTAGGAGACTGCTAGATTCTGCAGGTTATGTAAATACAAAGATTATGACAAGCGGCAATTTGAACGAGCATATAATATGGGACCTTGTCAACAAGGATGCTCCAATAGATTATTTTGGAGTCGGAACTGAACTGAGTACGTCAAGGGATGACCCTGCAATGGACGGCATCTACAAGCTGGTTGCAGTAAAAATACAATCTAGGCTGCCGTCTCCAAGGTCATCAACAAAAGCAGAAAGTGATAGCCGTGAGGGAGAGAAGGAGAAAGTTGTGTACAAGATGAAAGCAGGCCAAGGCAAGAAAACTCTTCCGGGAGCCAAACAAGTCTACAGACTCTTGGACGGTAGTGGTAGGCTAAAGTCTGACATTCTGGCGCTAGAGAACGAATATTTTGAGAATTCCATTCCGCTGCAAGAGAAAATTGTTGACAATGGACGACTTATTCAAAATAGCCTTCCACCAATAAAAGAGATTCAAAGATACCATTTAAAGCAGATGAGCTTGCTTCCGGCAGAATTTAAAGAATTAGATACTATCCCAGAAAAGTTTCCCGTGATCTTTAGCGACCGTTTACGATCTCTTTTGTAAACAAAGAACCAACTTTGACCAATCGATAATTCGATTTAAATTTGGTTTTGTCGATAAATAAATTGACAAGATATGGATAAAAGAGGGTATAGCTTAAGGAATGACAAGTCAAGAGTCAATAAGGGTATTGATGGGGGTAGTAGCTTTGCTCTGGCCAACCAGAATCCAAGGTTTGCCATACTAGTAATTGATATGCTAAATGACTTTGTACATGGAAAGCTGAAATGCGAAAGAGCCATCAGAATAATTCCAAATATCAAACACCTACTCGATGGCGCGAGGCAACAAGGTATACCCATCTTCTATTGTACCGATGAGCATCTTCCTTTAGATACATATGAGCTCAAGTTATGGGGTCCTCATGCAATGAAGGGTACTGAAGGGGCTAAAATAATAGAAGAATTGAGGCCTTCAGACGAAGACTATGTCATCCCAAAGAGAACATATAGTGCCTTCGTTGGAACGGATCTGGATAAGTTTCTCAAAGTAGCCTATAACGGAAGAGGCGCTGACACCCTGATCATAACAGGTCTGCTTACTAACATATGCGATATGCATGCTGCATACGACGCTTTTGTTAGAGGGTTTGATGTAATAGTAGCTGAAGATGGAGTAGATACTTTCACAGAAGAGGAGCACAGGTCTGGCTTAGAATATATGAAGCGTATGTATGGTGCAAAGATTAAGAAAGTATCTGATATTTTGGGAAACCTAAAGCAGCAAAGATTTACTACTATTAATTATGTAACTGCCGCGTCTGTGTTGTCGACAATGTCCTTTCTTAGCGATATCGATTGCTCTCCTTTTGGAGTTCTAAGTATATCCATGAGCTCAGCTTCAGTTATCTGAGTAAACCGCCCTATCTTGTTACAATAGTATCCCTCAATTCGTCTAAATATTCTTGTCCGTATTTCTAGGAAAATACCGGATCTGCTAGGCATTTCATGGATCTCTAACATCTCATCATCTTTGGACAAATCAAATATGAAGTACGCTTACGATGTAAAGGGGAGATTAGCAATGGCGGAAGAATATACGAAAAAGTTATCAGAAGCAGAAGATTCTGCTGGCAAATCGATAGTCAAGCGCAAGAATTGAGCATACTCAAAGAATAACTCAAAGCTGTCAACAATACAGCGGTAAATTTTATCGTGGGATAATCAGGCAACCTGTTGTATTAGTCTATTAGTATAAGATAGGGATTCGTATATCTTTTCTATCCGGGGACAACTCAATGCAAAGCAGACTTCGCGATTGATTGATGCAACAAGCGCCATAACACTATAATATGCATATTGGCCACGGTAGTTAAAAAGCAAACCCTATTGTCATCGCAGATAATATCAATGCACTGATCTGTAGTAGGTATTTTTGTCAACAATCGCGGCAGCACAATTCAGGCAAAGTTGTGGCAGTTCAACAAATACAGTGATTAGGACATTTACAATTATGACTATTATTGAATACAAGAAGTGTGCACCTGCAATCATGTAAGAGCTTACAATGGCTCCTAGCATCGGCCTTTTACTACGTGGGGGACAGAGGGTAGCAATACTCCATCCATGTGTCGGATTCGCTCAGTGCAGCAATCCAAACATAATTACACCTAGCGGCAGTGCATCTTGGCCCATACACAGAATAATTTGTATCGAAATGACTAATAAACTCTCATTACCAAAAATACCATCACTAATGGCAGAACCGAATATTCAGTTGCTGCTGACAGCGGATTCGATTACCGTCAATGCTTCGATGTTTGAAGGTGTGCTTACAAGCAATACGTTTGATGGCCCTGATTGCTATTTGAAGCTGGTTGATTTTCTAAAGCAGTCTTCTTTTACTAACCGAGTCATCCACGCAGTAATTGTTGTCAGCTGATATGCAATTTAAGAGGATAGACAATATTTATTACTGCTAGTTGAATAATAACGAGAGTCCTTGACATGAACGCCTTTGACAAGCATCGCAAAAGTCTTACCGCTTGGTGCGAAGATTGCGACTGTGTTTTTGATACAAGATGGGATGCTAATGAGCATCAAGAAGAAAAAAGCCATAGAGTAAAAGTCATGGAGTTTTGGATAACTGGCAGGAAATAGTAGAGTAGAGATAGTCATACTAATGCGATTATTATTATCATCATCCTTTCCTAATTCCGCTGAAAGGAGCATTCAAGATAATCCTTCTAACAATCCTTACGGCTTCATAAATCACATATCTCAGATCGCTAGCAGTATTTCCAAGCATCCGTATTCCTACACCTGAATTACCTGGTAGAATTGTGG
>JALYGW010000146.1 GCA_030776915.1 Thermoproteota archaeon | reverse complement strand
GACTACAAATGCTCTATATCTGACTCGGTCTGCAAATCCACCGATAATGAGGAGTGGCGTAATGACTGCAAACATCATTTGGAAGGTGACAAACGTCACGCCTGGGATGGTAGGTGCATAATCGAGCCCTTCATTGGAGGGCACGTTGTTTAAGACCAACCAGTCAAATCCACCGATAAAGCCACCCTGGGAGGGAGCAAAAACAAGGGTGAATCCAAGAACAAACCAGAGAATAGAAATAATAGCAAGCCCTGAGAAGGTTTGCATTATTGTTGATACTGCGTTTTTGCCTCGAAGCAGACCTGCCATAAAAAACCCGAGCCCCAGGCACATCAGCATGACAAGGCCAGTGGAGAGTAACATCCATGCAGTATCTCCAGTGTCTATCGCCATTTCCGCCTTTTAGTTGGTCGAGCCATAATATAAAAACGCATCGGCAGCTGGGATATTAACCAGATCTGTAAAATTTATGATACGTTTTATTTCTCAACTATAGATTTTAGGCTGTTTGCTATACGATCTACATCGGCTTCTGCTACGTAAGGATGTACGGGCAGGGACAGCACGTGGTCAGCGCACCATTCTGTCGCCGGCAGCTTTGTTTCCGACGCGATGTGTGCATAGAACGGCATCTTGTGCACTGGTGGACTATAATAGACAGTTGCGCCCACATTATTTTGCACAAAATGATTCTTTATCCTATCCCTCTCGTCCTCAAAGGCTACAGTGTAGAGATACCAATTAAACTTCTTGTCAGTAGTCTCCTGAGGGATCTTTACCTCGTATTTCTTTGGAGAGGCAAGCAGCAGCTTGCTCAAAAGCTCGGCGTTGCGTCTTCTGATCTCTAACATCTTATCCAGCTTTTGCATCTGCATCTTAGCAACAGCGGCACTCAGCTCAGGCAGTCGAAGGTTCAGACCAAGCATCCTTGTGTCATTGCCTTCAACCATGCCGTGGTTCCTTATCATCTTTAGCTTGTCAGCAAGCTCGTCGCTGTCTGTTGCAATTGCGCCGCCTTCACCTGCTGTCAACACTTTGCTTGCGTACATACTGAAGCAACCCAGGGTGCCAAACGTGCCAGTCTGTTTCTTTTTGTAACTCGATCCTAAAGACTGACAAGCATCCTCTATAACTTCAAGGGAATACTTCTCTGCAAGCTCGCGTATTTCGTCAATGTCGGAGGGGTGGCCGTAGAGGTGCACAGGTATCACTATCCTGGACTTTTTGGTGATCTTGGCTTTCAGGTCAGAAACATCCATAGTGTAGTCGTCCTTTTTGATGTCCACAAACATTGGTCTACCGCCTGCTGCGACAACTGCGTTGGCAGTTGCTACAAAGGTAAATGAGGGGAGTAGTACTTCATCGCCTTGCTTTATGCCAACGGCAAGTAGCGCAGCGTAGAGTGCGGCCGTGCCAGAATTGACAGACACTACATGTCTGATTTTCAGGTAGCTTTTCATCAGCGACTCAAAGTCACGCACTCGTTTGCCGCCGTCACGCGCAGCTGTGGTGAGTGCGGTTTCTTCAAGCACACTTGTTACCTCACGCTTTTCTTCTTCGCCTATCCAAGGCTTGTTAATTGGAATCATGTTTGACGATACTGTAGGGATGGTCAATATCCTATCATATAGTATTTTTGCTTATAATGAGTATTATTATAGAAACGAAGGTCATAATGGTTAGAGCCGCAACTACAAACGTAGAAGAAAATATGTATCCTATATATAATATACGTAGATCTTGCATTGATTGCGGTCTTGGATTTGGGCTATTGAAGAAGTCAGAAACGACAGGTTGGCTACAGAAAGTGTCAGTTAGAAACTCCTAATTATTCAAAACCATACAGCCGAACTGATGAAAATATTATTTTTGAAGAGTTGATTATTTTTTGACGAATATCACATACCTACTGTTCGTAATACTAAGAATCTAGTTGTGCTATTCTAAGAATCTAGTTGTGCTATTTAAATAATAATAATATGCAACACGATCTCAAAGTCATGGCGCAGAGGGCTAAGCTTATCTATAAGTCGAATAATTATATGGGTCTGCGGAACAGGAACCTGCTTTTTCACTGTGATAATCTTGAATGTATCAATTATTTGCTAAAGCAGGGCTTTGAAAACAAGATAGATCTAGTTTATATTGATCCGCCCTTTCTCAGCGGCGAGCGTTATTTACATCGCGTTAAAAACAATAGCAACCTGGCCTTTGAAGATGTATTGAAAGAAAACGAATATCTTGATATGATGCAAGAGCGCTTGAGCGGAATCCGCAAGCTGATTTCATCTTCTGGATCTATTTTCATTCATTTGGATTGGCATGCCATCCATTACATCAAGGTGATGATGGATCACATCTTTGGCTCTGAAAATTTCAGAAATGAAATAATAGTAAAGCGTGGCCGTAGAAAGAACCTGCAGTATCAATTTAATTCAATAGATAGAATGCATGCTGCCCATGACACTATATTGTGGTATTCTAAGTTGTCAGATACCAAATTCCGGCCTCCACTTGCAGAGTACCACTCAAAGGCAAAGTGGATGGGCTTTTGGAGCAACGTAGACAGGCCCACAATGCGTTATAAGATCTTTAGCTCCAAGCCTGCAAGGGGACAATGGAAGTGGGCAAAAGAGAGGGCGCTAAAAGCAATTGGAAATTATCAGCTATATGAGGACAAGTTCTCTCATATGGTGCTTGAAGAATACTGGCAAGCTACTAGCAAAAAACTAGAGTTTGTCAGAAAGCTTTCACACAGAAAATACCCCGAGTATTGGATCCCTCCAAAGATGCACAGGATAATCGATAATGTCTGGCTCGATATTGAAGCGTACAACTATTCTACAGGTTATGGCACTGAAAAGCACACCCAACTTCTAGAACGCATAATCAGCCAGTTTTCAAAACCTGATGATCTTATTGCTGACTTTTTCTGCGGCTCGGGCACTACACTTACGGTTGCAGAGAAGTTTAATCATCACTGGATCGGATGTGATTCGTCGCTGGCAGCAATAGCAGTTACGAAAAAGAGGCTGCCAGGTAATTTTATCACAATCGATATACATTAATTAAACATAAGTACAACCGATCTACTGTGAAAACGCAGTCTGCTAGCGACTATGAAGTCCTGCTCAAGAGGCTGCAGGACAAAGTGGGCAGTACTGCCAAGAAAGCAAGGTCAAGGCTTGAAATTCCGACCCCCCAGATAATCTGGGTTGGCAAGAATACTATTTTCCGCAATTTCATGGACTTTCCGAAGGCGCTACGGAGGGATCCTGAAAAATTCCTGTTGTACCTCAACAAAGAGCTTGCTTCTGCGGGTTACATAACTGGCGAGCGCGTGATATTTTTGGGTCATAAGACACTCTCCTCATTTCAGGCGCTCATCGACCGATACATCAAGGACTATGTTCAATGCCCAGTGTGTGGTAGCCCTGATACCCATACTGAAAAGAGCAAGCCAAAGGTCGCATTTTTGATCTGCGAGGCCTGTGGCGCCAAGTCATCGATAAAGGGCAACTATGCCTAGATCTAGATCTGACCTGTCGACAAGAAGTCGTAATTGTAAAAAGGATTTTTATCCAGGCCCCAACAACAACAAATGTGTCATTTTGGTATGACGACTTGATCTATGCATCCATCTCATGAAACTTGACAATCTATTCCATACTACAAGTTACTGCTTGCGACATGTTTGTAGATGAGTGAAGAATTTTTTATAATAACTTCATCGCAAATGTGGGATATTATTTCCACGCATTTTAGAATTGTGAATGTATTATGTATTGCAATACCGAACTAGCTTGGTGATACATATATTCTGAAATAAGGTGATTTTTATCCTGAATAGATATTATTCCTTATGAGATGTCTAATAAGCAAAAATCTGTCAATATTAAAGTTCGATAGATTCTTTGTTTTTATGCTTTTCATAATACAGATGATAATATACTGGGCAGCAGCTGCTTATTACTCGTCATGCAAGTTAGCTTTTATCAAACTACCTTGACAGGTTCTCATTCAGCATAAGGGCCAACAGCGCAGACCTTAGCTCCTTTCCATAAGATGCCTGCTTAAAATATATTGCATTTTTAGTATGATCAACTGAGTGTGAAATTTCATCCACTCTTGGCAAGGGATGCATGACTGCAATGTCGGACTTGGACTTTGCCAATGTATTTTCATCTATTGTATAAGTCCCCTTGACCTTTTCATACTCTTGCACATCCGGGAAACGCTCGCGCTGTATCCTCGTAACGTAAATGACGTCGGTCTCTGGCAAGACTTCGTCAAGCTTGCTGTGCTCCTTTATCTTGAGCTTGTCTTGTATTTCATAGAGCGACTCTTTCCTTATCCGCAGGGTAGGCGGCGATACAAGATGTACCTCCACCTTATAATGGGCAAGGCCATAGAGCAGTGAATATACAGTTCTTCCATATTTTAGATCGCCTACTATAGCCACTGACAGGCCATCGATCTTACCCTTCTCCTTCAATATAGTATACAAGTCAAGCAGAGCCTGCGTCGGATGCTCTTCGCTTCCACTCCCAGCGTTTATGATAGGGTTTCGTGACAGCTCGGCTGCAAACCTACTAGAGCCATCCAGAGGGTGACGGAGTAGGATGACGTCTGAATATAGATCAATAACTCTTATTGTATCAGCAAGACTCTCACCCTTTTCCACAGAAGACGACTTCAAATCAGAGATGCCGATCGAGCTTCCTCCAAGTGACGCCATCGCTGCTTCAAAGCTCATCCTCGTTCTTGTGGAAGGCTCATAGAAGAGGTAGCCAAGAATCCTTCCCTTGCCAAGCTCACCTCGCTGGCTATGCTTGAGGCGGCTTATACTATTGGTAGCGTCGAAGACAAACTCCAAGTCGTCCTTGGCAAAATCCTTTATCGAAACAATGTCTCTGTCGTAAAAGGGATTAGGCATGGCTAATACCTTACCACGAGCAGCTATAATAAACACTATGACCTTGAACTTCCTTGATTTTTATACTCAAGAGTGATGTCTTTCTTGACATGATCCGTCCAGCACTTTGCTCTATCTAAGTACGGTGTGTTTGCGCTTTCGGTGAGCTTTTACACCAACCTTTGCTTTCTGTGAACAGTGTGCGGGTCATATGATAAATATTCCATCTCTTCCTCCACTTCTTTGGCAGATCGCAATCATGGATTAAGATCACTTCTTTATTATTACAAGAATGTAAAACTAGAATAACGAAGGTTTGTTTGTAGTTAATAACACATTGTCTATTGACTAGATAGTTGACGGAATACCTAGACAAGTCTAGATGGGTCACTACTATAGGAGCATCAAAAAATCATGATGAACTGAAAGCTTGGAAGCTAGTTTTTGATATGATGTGATCTCTAGATCTATCAGAGAGAATTGATCAATCGCTAGCGCTAGGTTCATATCCTTTATTTTCCGAGTTTTCTACACATATATTGGCGATATATCGCTATACAGTATATAAG
>JALYGW010000145.1 GCA_030776915.1 Thermoproteota archaeon | reverse complement strand
AAGGTATATGTATACGTCACAAGGCTCAAAAGCCAGTAGGCTCAGGCAGGTATGCTAGTGGCCAGAAAAGATGCCAGATATGTGAGATATTTATAAAGTGGGATGGCCTTTGGTGCCCATGCTGTGGATATAGGCTGAGGACTAAGCCTAGGAATTTGAAGTACAAGGCAAAACTGAGGGCAAGAACCAGCCGAACTCCGTTTGATATGTCCGAGCCACCCGTCGTAGCAGTAAGACAAAGGTAATCAGTGTCCTAAGCCTCTGTTTACAGCTCTAAATAGCCGCTTTTGCATCTTTTCCAGACTCTGTAGGTCATTAACCAAGTCTAGCGCAAGTTGTACAAGCTTCGAGTATTGGCTGTAGAATATCTCCTTTCTACTTACAAGATTTTTTGCTGCAACTCTTCCTGCATAATAATAGCAGTCTACCAACATACTGCGCTCAAGCAGATGGTTTACCTTTGACATGAAAAGCTCTCTGTCATAGTCCTTTGACTTTAATTCCTTGATGGCCTCCATTGATCTAGATATTGCAGGCCGAGTAGCTCTCTCTGCTCCAATACATTCTAGCGCAACATCAACACCTTCTGCCATTCTAGAATCAATTTGCCTCACCTGTTCCAAAATATGCACTGGCATAGGCCTGTTCCCTGACAGAGCAAGCATTCCATCTATGAACTCATAAGCTGCAATCTTGAGCCACATTGCAGCAATCATAGGATGATTGGTTCCCCTCATTTTCTGCTGGCAAAACAAGGAAGTTATTAGCTGTTTCTTGCCTGAAGCGGTCAGCATTTTTTTATATTTTTTTGCTATGATATCTTTGGCTGCAGAAGACAGCATGAGCTTACTGTTATCTTTCAATATGAGCATGTCTGCCAAATCAATAATGTGATCTTTTATGGACCCCGTAGGATACATCATTAGCTCAACTGGGCGGTTGTCGACCTGCACCACTTGATTGGCTTGATCATGTTCTGGAGATCCTGCAAATACTGCCAGATCGTATTCACAGCAATCAAGCGATATCTCCGATGTACGACAGCCGATAAGTGCAACGGGATACACAATTTCACTAGCAAATACCTTGATGGCTGTAGGTATTGATTCAGGCAATAATGCTGAATTGGTAGCTTCATGAATTTAACCTGTTAGCTGATATGCAACAAAGATCAACTCTAATATATGAACAGAAACTATATGTTAGACCCAAATGAAGAACCGCAGCAAGACCCATGCAGTCTCAGCTAACAAGAACAAGAACAATACCGATCCAGATCTTGCAAGAAGGGTCAGATCTGGCGAATTTAGAGTCGCGGTTTACGGCCTTGGACATGTAGGCTCCCCTCTTGCTTCTTCATGGTTGCGAGCTGGTGCTCATGTGATAGGCATAGATAACTCCTCTGAAGTGCTTGAAAATGCAAGGAAGGGGAGGACACACATCTATGAGCCAGGAGTAAATGAGGCCTTTTCAAAAGGGCTCAAGGAAAAGCGGTTTTTCGTCTACGGCGACCCACTCAAGGGTTCCCAAGATAGCCATTTCAAGTTGATATGCGTGCCAGTGCTGCTTACCGATTCATTTTCTGCAGACCTTTCAGCAGTAAAGCAAGTGGCGACTGCCATCGGCCAAGGCCTGAAGAAAGGGGATGTTGTTTCACTCAATCCAAGTGTGCCACCTGGTACATCTGAAGATATCGTCCTCCCGATCTTGGAAGAAGAGAGTGGGTTGAAAGTTGAGCGGGATTTTTACATGGTATACAACCCGGAGCGCATCTATGAAGGCAGGGCGATTGAAGATATTGAAGAGAGATATCCAGCAATCGTGGCAGGCGCCGGCGGCAAGAGCTTAGAAATTGGTGCCAAGCTCTATTCTTTGGTGGCCAAGAAGGGTGTAATAAAGTTGGGTAACATCCGGACTGCTGAAACTGAAAAGCTCCTAGAAGGGGTCTATCGAGACGTCAACATTGCGCTTGCAAACGAGATGGCTAAATTCTGCGAAAAAGCTGGTGTTGACTTTTGGGAGGCAAGAGAAGCTGCCAATTCTCAGCCTTTCTGCCACATACACAAGCCGGGAGTCGGTGTAGGGGGTGCATGCATACCAATTTATCCTCAATTCATACTCTATGCTGCAAAAAAAAGTGGAGTAGAGTGCAGGATCATAAGCTTTGGAAGGAATGTTAATGATGCAATGCCTGTCTATTGCGTCGAGCAGGCAATGAAATTGATTGACAGATCCGATGTCTCAAAGTGTACCGTAGCATTGCTTGGACTGGGGTTCAGGGGTGGTGTATCAGACACGCGCCTGTCGCCCACTTACAAGGTCATTGAAGAACTGAAGAAGTTGAAAGTGAAAGAGATCCGTGTGCATGACCCACTTGTGAGGAGAGACCCTAATCTATCCCCAGATATCATGCTAACATCGGATTTGTCAAGAGCGGCGAAGAATGCAGATCTTGTAATGTTGATTTCAGACCATGCAGAATATCACAATATTACACATGAAAAGCTCAACGGTGCACCAGTATACGATGGCCGGGGGATCCTTGACAGATCGCGATTTGCTGCCCGCAGGTTTGCATCAATAGGTAGAGCTAGTTAGATTTAATACTGCCTGAAAAAAGATTTCATTACATTTGGCTCAGAATCGAGATCCTTTGCTAACAGTTGCTTGGAAAAATGGTTCTGTAGTGTTTATCGATCAGACAAAGCTTCCAAACAAGCTCGTGTACGTAAGCTGCAAGAACTACGAGGAAGTAGCAGATGTGATCAGAAAACTTGTAGTAAGGGGGGCACCAGCGATAGGCGTAAGCGCTGCTTTCGGTCTTGCCCTAGCTGCCCAGCAGAGCAATGCCAAGACATTGCCTCAATTAATGACAGATCTCGACAATGCATTCAAGTTACTCCAGGCTACGCGACCCACTGCCGTTAACCTCTTATGGGCGTTGGAGCGGGTGATGGGAATGGGCATGCGTGCTAAGACAGTACAAGAAGCAAAAAGAGTCGTGCTTAATGAGGCACTCAAGATGGCGGAAGAGGACATTGAAACCAACAGGAAAATTGGAGCACATGGCCTCAAGCTGTTAAAAGACGGCGATATTGTGCTCACTCACTGTAATGCCGGCTCGCTTGCAACAGTTGCATATGGTACTGCCCTTGGTGTCATAAGGGCCGCTAAGGAATCTGGTAAACGCCTGAGCGTAATTGCCACGGAAACACGCCCAGTGATGCAGGGTTCTCGTCTTACTGCCTTTGAGCTCCTACATGATGGCATCGATGTCAGCCTGATAACCGATACCGCTGTTGGCCACATGATGGCGATGGGCGCAATCAACCATGTTATCGTAGGCGCCGACAGAGTGCTTCATACCGGGCATGTGTTCAATAAGATCGGGACATACCAGGTGGCAATTCTTGCCAACAAACATAATGTGCCATTTTACGTCGCAGCCCCTTTGTCAACATTTGATTTTGAAAGTAATCCAGATGATGTGATAATTGAAGACAGATCTGTAGATGAAGTGGTTAGGATAGGCAAGAAGAGGATTGCACCCAAAGGAGTAAGAGTATTCAACCCTGCCTTTGACATGACACCACCGGACCTTATCACAGGTATCATTACCCAGAAAGGCGTACTCAAGCCGCCCTTTGAGAAGAATCTTAAAGCCTTGCTTGGCTGATAAAGTTTTTATCATGTTTTGTACAATCTTATATAATAGTAGGTAGAGAGCCATGTCAACACAGCAAACAGTCACCGAAGAGCAAGTTTATGCAGCATTGAAAAAGTGCATGGACCCGGAGATACCTGTCAATGTAGTAGATCTTGGACTCATTTATGGAGTCAAGGTTGCGGGCGGTAAAGATGTAGACATCAAGATGACAATGACCACCAGAGGCTGTCCGCTTCATGATACCCTAGTAAGTGATGTCAAGCGCTACGTAGGAAAGGTAAACGGGATCGGCAATATCAATGTCGACATAGTATGGGATCCTCCTTGGAGCCTTGAAAAAATGAATCAGGATGTTCGAGAGAAGATTGGCTTTGGGGGGCCAAAGCTACGATTTCAGATTGACTATGAAAAGAGCAAGCCCATGAAAATAGGCAGATTTTCAAAGCAGGATGACGGATCGCTGATACTTGCAAACAATAAGGATCAGGGGTTCATGGTAAATGAAGCAATCGTAGAATTCTGGAACGCGTGCGACGGAACCAAGACCATCAATCAGATCACCGACCAATTTTCAGCCAAGCTTGGCTTGCCAAGGCAGCAGGTCGAGCAAGAAGCCGTTCAGCTCCTACAGCAGTTGCTTGAGGCTGAGCTTCTCAAGGCTTAACACTGGAGGATGGAACTTTCTCTCCTTTTTTATCCGAGGCTAGTTGTAGAACTTGGCATGGGTGATGGCATACTTCTTGAAAACCTTGCCAAGAGCGATCGCAATTCGATATATATTGGGATCGAGCTTGACAATGAGCAGTGCGTACAGGCGCGGTCAAGAATCACTCTTTCCAATGTTATTATCATGAATAGGTCTTTTGAAGACTTTGTTCCTACATTCCAAGATGAATCTATTGATCAATTCATAGCAGTGCTGCCCGACTCAGCATTCATTGATGAGAAAAGGAAAGAGCAATGGAAGCCGTTCTACAAATCTGTGTACTGCAAGCTAAAAAAAGGAGGGCGGCTCCAGCTTGTTACAGAATTAACTGACGAGTTATTGCGGCCTGTAAGCGATGATCGGTATTCGGCATGGGCTGATTGGCTTAGGTCTTGCTTCATCTCGCTTGGGTTTACATTAGCGGGTCAGCAGGAAGGTGCACCAAGACAATACGTGTCACGCTGCATCAAGCAGTTCAGTGGAGACCCAGAGCGCATACGTATGATTACCCTTGATCTGCTCAAGCAGTGATGAAAATTTCAATTACTGCTCTGCGTCTTCATGAACCCTCATCTAACATGCTAAAGATTCCTTTATAATGGAATGCCATCAGTTATGATGGGAAATTCTAATTTCTTGTGATCATACTTTTTATCTACTTTCTTGCTGGTCATTATTGCGCCACCAGAAACATACGCACAAGCTGAGGCCAGATATAGCCTATAGTCAGACAACAAAACTCCTCACTTCTATAATGGTACTATGTGTCATAACTACAGGTGATTGGAGAGTAAGTTGACAGACCATTTGATAATACAACCCGCTTATGAAGAATTGTTAGTATAGACTCGCATTCTTGCAATAGAGTGGATTGCGCCAGCCAGACAAATGCTCCTGAAAACAACAGGCTAAATGCGCGCTGAATTATCTCTGACTTTATGACGCAGTGCAAGATGATTTGCCATGCACCCCCTTGAGCAAAACTCTGCCTTGCAACCCTCATGCCTGCAGGGCACTGGCTCGAGGTCATTGAACTTCTTGTTACAGTACGTGCAAAGCGTTTCAAGTTCAGGAACGTCGTAGTTAAGAAATGGCTCGCAGGAACGCTTTTCGCGGAACCAAATCACCTCCATATTCATATTTTCAGCGTACGTCAGAACAGTATCATAAGCTTCGTAAAAACCGGCCGCATAGAATTGACGAATAAATACAGAGCCACTTGGATGCTTTTTTGAGGCCGGATTCCGATAGCACACAAGCCACTTTTCTAAAGGCACATCGTCATCAGATGCTATATTTTTCCTGTTGCCCGTGACCTTTTCATGATATTTCATGTATGTTATGTTTTAATTTCTTTCGATTCTATTAGATTATCAATTTTTGCATCAGATAAGTATCATAAAAAAGGAACTTCTATTACTTTGGTTAAAATTAGAGGCTATATTAAAAAAATTTCTCATCCTTGCTAAATGAATAGCAAAGGTGTCTGTGAATCTAGCGGCGTCCAAGTGCCTTATGCAGATACTGATGTAGATCAGATATATTGATTCGTTCCTGCTGCATTGTGTCCCTGTGTCTTATCGTTACAGTGTCATCCTGCATTGTTGTCTTGTCTATAGTTATAGCAAATGGTGTCCCTATCTCCTCAAGCCTGCGGTAGCGCCTGCCGATAGACCCTGATTCGTCGTAAAAGGTATCAAAGTCATATTTTAGCTCCAAATTGATCTGGCGCGCTTTTTGGTCAAGTCCGTCTCTGGTCATTAGCGGTAATATACCGACTAAAATTGGCGTGAGGTAAGGCTTTAGGCGAAGCACTACTCTATCATCCTGCTGCTCATCTTCATAGTAACAGTGTTCTAAGATTGCGTAGATGCTCCTGTCGATTCCCATCGACAGCTCAAATACATGCGGCAGCACTTTGCTTTGGGTTGCAGAGTCTAATACTTCGAGGTTCTGCTTGCTTGTGATCGCATGCCCCTTTAGGTCATAGTCAGATCGGTAGTTACATGCCACAAGCTCGAGCCATCCAATGCTGGTCTCGACTTCAAAGTCAAATGCAACAGAGGCATAGAAAGCCTTTTCATCGACTGATAGGTTCCTGAATCGGCTACGTTTTACATCTATGCCAGTCTTGTCATAAAATTCTACTAGAAGTGCCAGGTAGTATGTGATAAGCTTATTCGGTGTCAATCCTTTACTGATTGCCTCCTCTGCAGTTACTTCAATTATCGACGATCCATCCGCTAGTCGAAGTACTGTATTTTTAACTTCTTCGAACTTTGGCATATCATTCAGTCTGTCTGGGTTGCAAAAGACCTCTATCTCTGCTTGATAAAACTCCCTTAAGCGCAGAAGGCTCTGCCTTGGTGCAATCTCGTTTCTGAAACTCTTGCCTACCTGTGCTATGCCAAGTGGAAGGCGACCTCTCATTGTCTTAAAGATACGTGCAAAGTCGACAAATATCGTCTGGCAGGTTTCTGGACGGAGGTATGCTTCCTCCGCTGCCGGGCCAATGCCAACAGAGAACATCATGTTGAACTTGCTTACCTCGCCAAACTCGCCATTGCAATTTGGGCATCGCAGGTTGTGCTTTTTTATGAGCGCTTTGATTTCTTGTTCTGCCATCCTCTCCAATACACTCTCACCTGTTTTCTCTGTGACGTAGCGGTCTGCCCGGAACGACGATCCGCACTTTGTGCATTTTACTACAGGGTCGGTAAAGTTGCCAATATGACCTGATGCAACAAAGACGCTCTTACTCATTATCTGGCACCCATCAATCTCTAGCATGCCATCACGACGTACAAGCTCGCGCCGCCATAGCTCGATAAACTTGTTTTTCATGTTGACGCCTCTCGGCCCGTATTCCCAAAAGCCAGCAGGCGCATCTGAGTAAATCTCGCAACTAGGAAAATAGAAACCTCGCTCTAGTGCCAATTTCATTACTTCATCATAATTAGCCACCATCTGCAAGGAGCAGACGTGTATGAGAGGCTTTAAATTTATGCCTATATTTCATGCAAAGAGTATATCATTTATGAAGAATAACATTTTATCTCGGTTACATTTCCCTAGGTTTCAGGTTGAAGGTATCAGATAGGACACACGGGGTAGAGTATGCTATCCGCGACATTATTGCTTATGCGCGCAAATACCAGGCATCTGGCAAGGAGATAATCTACCTTAACATAGGTGATCCTGTCAGGTTCGACTTCAAGACACCAGACCACATCAAGAGAGCACTTGTAGATGCCGTTGCCCATGATGAGAATTATTACACTGATTCTGAAGGACTGCCAGAGCTCCGACAAGCAATCATGGAAAAAGAGTCTGAAAAAGGATTTAACGTTGCAGTAGAAGACATCATTGTCACCAACGGAGTATCAGAAGGACTTGACATGACGATGGCATCTATCGTTGACCCTAGCGCTGAAGTGTTGATGCCTGGTCCATATTATCCTCCGTATGCTTCATACGCAAAATTTTATGGCGGCAAGCCTGTTGAATTCAAGCTTCATGAAGACGGAAGGCCAAACCTTGAAGATCTACGTAGCAAGATAACCCCACGCTCGCGAGCACTGTGTATCATTAGTCCAAACAACCCCACTGGTGAAGTCTTTGATCAAAAGAGCCTTCAACAGTTGATAGACATTGCCACCGAATATGATCTTTATATCATTTGCGATGAAATATATGACAAAATAGTTTTTGACTCTCATTTTACTGGCATAGGCAAGGTAGCCAAAGATGCCCCTGTTATCTTGCTCAACGGCTTTTCAAAGGCCTATCTGATGACTGGCTGGCGCTGCGGCTATATCTGTCTGAACAGTAGCTCTAAAAAGCTTGGAGGATTGCGTGAGGATATACCCAAGCTTGCAAGGGTGCGGATAGCGGCCAATCTGCCCGTCCAGATAGCAGCAGTGCAAGCGCTTCGTGGGTCTCAGGCACATATATCCACAATGGTTGATAAGCTGAGAACAAGGCGCGATTATGTGGTCAAGCGCCTCAACGCAATGGGCATCCAATGCAAAGTTCCGCGTGGGGCATTTTATATTTTCCCACAGATCAACACTAAAGGCCGCTGGAAGGACGATCAGCACTTTGTAATCGACCTACTCAATAACACCGGCGTGCTAACTGTGCATGGTTCCGGCTTTGGCTCTACCTATGGATCAGGTCACTTCAGGATCGTTTATCTGCCGCCAGAAGAAATGCTTGAAAGAGCAATGGACAAGCTTGAACGTTTCTTAAATACCAAATTATGAGTACATTTATCTCTCGTAGTAAAGAGTTATAATTTTTTTGGAATACCTTAAACCTTCACTGTTGCCATCTCTACTTTGCAAACGCTTTAAGCTTGCCTCTCATCTCCCTATCTTTGGAAATGGCGGGATGAGATGGATCTACAAGGATGACTTCGTACCAGATGTTCATGCCGTCCTTGTGGAGGAAGTATGAGCCAAGTACTTCAAGATTTGGGAACTTTTCGCCTACCCTTCGCTCAGCAACCTTGCGCATGCTGATGCCTTGCTTGATACGAACAACACCTAAGTGTTTAGGCCTTCTACCTGCAACTGGGCGCTGCTTTCTCATGCCACCTCTGCCCACACGAGCTCGGACGATAATGATGCCCTGTTTGGACTTGTAGCCCAGCCTCCTAGCTCGGTCAAGTCTGCTTGGTCTCTCTATTCTATGGATGGTTGGCTCTGTTCTCCAGGCAACCGTCTTGGATTTGAGCTCATCCGAATTCTCCTTCCACATCTGCTGCCATGTTTGGGCCATATAGCTGCGCATTATATTATTTCTCCTGATTTTGGCCCCCTTATATGTCATATTACGCCACGCAAAATTTGAATCACCTTTTCTGCGATAACCCTGGAGGCAAGCTCTTGTGCCTCTTTTGTCTGCGCGCCAATATGAGGTGTGCATACAACGTTTGTCAGATTCATCAGCTGCTTGTTGGTAGGCGGTTCCACCTCAAAAACATCAAGTGCTACGCCTGCAAGCTTGTCAGTCTTTAGCACTTCATAGAGTGCATTTTCATCAATTACGTCGCCCCTCGAAGTATTGATCAGGTACGCAGTTGATTTCATTTTGCCTAGCCTCTCTGAATTAAACATATGCTTTGTTTCCGGAGTTGCTGGTAC
>JALYGW010000144.1 GCA_030776915.1 Thermoproteota archaeon | reverse complement strand
GTAGAGAGCATTTTTGAATGAGCTAAATGTCGGTGGACAGAGTCATCCCTTATGTATAGACTTTATAAATTGAAAATAGCATTGCAGATTGGTATCAAGACGAAGGCGTTAGATGACCGGCTGCAATGTGGCCTTCATAAGCGCTAGCATTATCAAATTTTGCTCCACATATTTTGCATTTGAAAAGACCGTCTTCCATTATCGCTGTTGTGTCTTGTACACCTTTGTTGTTATTATCATCTAGGTTACTTACCACACTTGATCATGATGTTACATTTGTTCTTCCTGCCATCAGGTTCAGATTTAGATCTGGCATCATGTAGGGGGTTCCAATATATGCAGAGGGATCACACGGTCGCAGCTTTTTCACCAGTAGGGCTAGTTTGCTCTTTACTTCTCCCAGTTAATGCGGCTTCAATCCTTGGCCAGATCTTATCAAGCGTCATTGGGATATTTTTGTTTCAATCCATTTTGCCATTGATTCTTCTTCTTGCATGCTTTGTTTTAGCAGTGGAATTGCATTGCTAATACCCAATCTTTCGCAAAGCTGAATAAGCGTTCTGTAGGCAATAATTTCAATGTGCTCAATACCATAGTCTTCTTTTATATGCATAAGTTCCAATTCTTCGGGCAGGAGGTTTTTGTATCTCCTCCTCCCCCCTGAAATTGACTTGGCCATACCAGTTAAGGTCTTTTTGCTAGCATCCCTGTTGGCAATCTTAATGTTGGCAGGTCTGCTTTGGAATCAGTTGGGCTACCATCTAGATCCGTTATAATTTGTCTTAGCCTTTCTTGGTGTGCTCGTGTGTCTAATGTTGATGATGTTGCAATTGCTCCTTGCCTTCTGGCAAAAGGCATTCCCGTATCATTGAATCAAGTCTATCAGCCGCCACGTTTTCAGCAGGCAGCATTTCAAAGATGCTTCACAAGTTTGTCTTTAATTTCCGGCCAATATTAATTGCAGACATGGTATAAACAGATGGCAGCTATGGCCTTAATACTTGTCTAGATTGTCTTTTATTTTGACATACGAAGAGACACTTTGAATTTTTATGCATAACGAAGTTCTTAGGTTAATTATTCTGAAAAAACTTTATTCTACAATAGAAATCCAGTTTTAACATTATGGGCATGAAGGCTAAACTGTACATGAACGTAGAGAATACCATAGACTAATCAATCGTAAATTCAATATGTCTTGAATCTTTCCAACAATGATCATACGTTTGTGATCAGGAGGTTCTATTGTCTAACAGCAAATATGCTGCCAACAATGCGGTTGGCTGTGCAAAGAGACTAAACCTTGTCTACGGCAATCTCAGGGCCAGGCAATGCAAAGGAAATTTACCATTAATCCTAGATTAGACCTCTATTAATTTTAAGCAACAGATGCAAGACGCGGTAAACATCATTGTATCATAGACATTGTTACTTACTGCAGCCCTTTTCAATCAGCGATCAAGTTTTCTTAAAAATATGTTTAAAATAGTGTCGACTCTAGCATACATCACTGTTGACTACTAAAGGGCTTTTCATTGGCAGGTTCCAGCCATTCCATAAAGGGCACCTTGCCACTGTTAAATTTGCACTAGGCAGGGTAGACCAGCTGATAATAGTAGTCGGAAGCGCGCAAAAGAGCCACGAACCCAGAAATCCATTCACTGCAGGCGAGAGAATCAGGATGATAAAAGAGTCGCTTGACGCGGATGGTGAAGCAGACGTCAGGCGCATACTGATAATCCCTGTCCCCGATACTGACGTGCACTCACTTTGGACTCGTCATGTAGACATGCTTGTACCAAATTACGATGTCGTGTTTGCAAACGACCTATTTACGCTTATGCTGTTTCGCGAGCAAGGGATCAAGGTAATTGAAGCGCCTCTTTACAGGCGCGAAGAAATGATTGCAACCGAGATAAGGAAGAGGATGGCTGCGGAAGAAAATTGGGAAGATCTTGTTCCCAAGCCTGCCTCAAAAGTGATAAAGGAAATAAATGGTATTGAAAGGGTCAGGGCAATCTCCCAAAGAGATATGCCAGGCCACATCATCTAAGTAGAAAATAATATATTTCTAGCTGTTTGACCATACAATGTCACCGATGTTGTTTGGCAGTAAAAATGCTAGCAAGGAAGTAGGACGACCAGCTTCAAGCTTTGTTAACGAACCCTGGTATATAGACCTGCAAAAGCTAACAAATGAGGAGCTTATGCGCATGTATACTATGATATCGGATGGTCACTACCGGTTTGCTAAGAATGCTTGGTATATACCAATTGAGAAAGACCATCGCTGTCCCATCATGGTGGCCAAAGGTTATAGGTCGCCAGATACACTAGATAGGATGGCAGAGTTTCAGGATACAGCAAAGATGCTGGAAAGCGACTTTCTCAATTTCATCGATGCTTGGGATTTTGGCTACATCACTGAGCAAGACATTGAAAAGGCGATCCTGAAGATACTAGAATCAAGGAACATTGCAATAACTGAGCACAGCTAATAATAATACATCGCCGCGCCAATATACAATGTGGATCATGTTTCTTCCACTTTTCTTACAGATCTAATCAGATCAACAATTGCACTCTTTGTAGTCATTGATCCAGTTGGAAGTGTGCCAGTGTTTATTGCACTTACGCAAAAGATGGAAAGGACAGAAAGGGCATCTGTCACCAAGACTGCGATCATAACTGCAGCGGGATTGCTCTTTGTATTTGCAGTGGCCGGCACGCAAATACTATCCATCTTTAGCATCACCATCTCCAGCTTCATGATTGCCGGCGGCATCCTGCTTTTCATTGTATCGATTGAGCTTCTTACACACGGCGAGTGGAGATTTGCCGGCGCAGGAACGCAGGGTGAATCAGGTGTTGTCCCGTTAGCATTTCCGCTGCTCGCCGGCCCTGGCGCTATAACAGCTGTGATAATCTCATTCCAGACGGCAGGTCTGATCGTGACTGCTTTATCGATCCTGATAGTCATAGGTATTACCTATGTCGTGTTAAGATACATCGATAGGATTTATAGAGTGATTGGAAGGCGAGGCTCAATCATTGTTACAAGAGTTTTTGCGGTGCTCATTGCCGCTATTGCTGTCCAATTCATGGTTGAAGGAGTCCAGACAATCTTTAGCTAAGAAAGATTTGTTAATATATTTAGTAATCGGCTTTGAAAGCATTGACAAAGCAGGACAATAGTGGTGGATATAGAGAAGCAGGCCTTAAGCTACTATCAAAGCATAGCATTTCAGTTGGCGACAGCATCAAGGTTGCTACTGAGGATGGCGAGATAACTGGCCTATTGATGCCGCGCTATGAATCTGCTAGTGAAGAATACATTGTCATTAAATTAAAAAGCGGATATAATACGGGCATACATGTAGCAAAAATAAAATCGATAACAAAATTGTTAGACAAAGGCCAAGCTGCTGCCTCTGTCAGAACTCCTGCAATTACCACTACTCAAAATTTACCAAAAGTTGCCTTGATAAGCACTGGTGGGACAATAGCAAGCAAGATAGATTATCGCACTGGAGGTGTGCATGCGGCCCTTTCTGCTGAGGAATTGTATGCATCAGTGCCTGAGCTTGCGAATCATGCCTCAATTGACCCTGAAGTATTGATGAGTGAATATAGCGAGAACCTTAGGCCGGAGCATTGGACGTTGATAGCAGAAAAGGTCGCAGAAAAAATCAAGACAGAAAAGTATAGAGGTATTATAGTATCTCATGGAACTGATACTATGCATTATACGGCAGCTGCCCTAAGCTTTGCACTTCAGAAGTTGCCTATTCCAGTAGTGCTTGTAGGTGCGCAGCGGTCATCTGATAGGCCTTCTTCTGACGCTGCCTTGAATTTGCTTGGTGCGACAATATTTGCAACAGAGTCAAAATATGCCGGCGTCTTTGTTGCTATGCATGCTAGCACTTCAGACGACACCATTGCAATCCATGTCGGGACAAGAGTAAGAAAGAACCACACAAGCAGGCGGGATGCCTTTGAGTCGATTGACATGACTCCAGTAGCGTTTGTTAGAAACAACGAAATAGAAATGCAGAAGAAACACCACAATCAGCTAATGAAAAGATCCTGTGACAACCCTTTTGAAGTAAATACAAAATATGAGGATAGAGTCATAGTGCTAAAATACTATCCTGGCTTTGGCTCTAAGCTCATCGAGCATGCGATTAATGTAGGCTACAGGGCCATAGTTCTTGAAGGAACAGGGCTAGGTCACGTAAGCAAGGAATGCTTTCCTGCTCTCAAAAAAGCAGTTGGCGCAGGCCTCATGGTATGCATGACATCACAGTGTATCTGGGGGCGCGTAAGGATGACAGTCTATGACACTGGCAGAGACTTACTTGATATCGGCGTGATACCGCTATCTGATATGATATCTGAGACAGCTACAGTCAAAGCAATGTGGTCGCTCGCAAACAGCGAGGATGTAGAAGCAGCCAAAAAAATAATGCAAGAAAACCTCGCAAATGAAATTTCACCCATCATCCCGATATCATAATAAATATAGATATAAAAGGTATTCAGCAAAGCAACAATGATTCCCTCTGAAGTTACACAAAAGTATATACAGCATCATATCATGGAACTATTGGAACTAGTCTCAGACTGAGAAAGGATTTGTGCTTATCAGGACTAATTCAGTTTCTAGTCAAAAATGTTCGCAGGTGAAGCGAGGGTACAGAAATGCGGTAGCGCTAAACCACTATCCTGAAAGGATGACAGCAGGTTAAGCTTTCATAAGAGCACTTAACAGAACTGGCAAGGCTTAATACGTGTGTTAGGGGAATTTCTAGCCAGTGGCATATATTCTAGATCCAGCATCTTTGAACCTCAAGGTAGGCTTTGAAATACATCAGCAGCTAGCCACAAAGAGTAAGCTGTTCTGCGACTGCAGCTGCGAAGAAACAAAAGAATATGATAGTTCGTTTGTACGCAAGCTGCGGCCAACTCAAAGTGAGCTTGGAGCATATGACCCAGCCGCAATGTTCGAGTTTTCCAAAATGCATACTGTTGAATATCAGGCGGCTTTTGGTTCTAGCTGCCTTGTAGAAGCTGATGAGGAACCTCCACATGATGTCACCAAAGAGGCACTTAACACTGCGTTGATATTTTCACTAGCACTGCACTCTAAGGTTATGCATGAGATTCATGTCATGCGTAAGATAGTAATAGATGGCTCAAATACTACTGGTTTTCAGCGCACGATGCTTGTCGCATCTGGCGGTTACATTGACATTGCAGGCAGGCGAGTTGGAGTTCAAAGTATCTGTCTTGAAGAGGACGCAGCTAAATTAATAGGCGATGAAAAGGGAGTGCGCAAGTTCGGTCTTGACAGACTCGGCGTGCCACTTGTGGAAATTGCGCTTGAACCAGTGACGGGCAAACCTAGCGAAATCATGCAAGTTGCCCTCACGCTGGGCAGGCTTCTTCGGGCAAGCAAACGTGTTGCACGGGGGCTTGGCAGCATCAGGCAGGACATCAACATCTCAGTGCAGAACGGTGCTGTGGTTGAGGTCAAGGGTGTGCAGCAGCTCGATCAGTTGGTTAAAGTTATCGAGCATGAGATGCAGCGACAATATGGCTTAGTAGTAATCGCACAGAAATTGAAAGAAAAAAATGTCGATATCAAAAAAGTAGGCGACAGAATTGAAGATGTCTCTGACATTCTCGGCAACAAGGCGTCTTCAAGAATTGTTAAAAAGATTCTTGAAGGTGGAGGGCGAATCATAGCTATAAAGGTGCAAGGGTTTGCAGGCATGATCGGCTTTGAGCCCTACAAGGACATCAGACTGGGAAGAGAACTCGGCAAGCTAGTCAAGTTTTATGATATAGATGGTGTCTTCCATTCAGACGAGCTTCCAAATTATGGAATAACAGAGGATGATGTTGTAGCAGTCAAGCAAAGACTACAAATGAATGACAACGACGCTTTCGTTATCTTAGGAGGTCCAAATGACAAAGTCAAGTTCGCATCTGACGCAATAATTCGGCGGCTTAAGGCTGCAGTCGATGGTGTTCCTGCTGAAACTCGCGCGGCAACCCCCGAGGGCACTACGGTGTTCTTAAGGCCGAGGCCTGGTGTAGCAAGGATGTACCCCGAGACAGACATATTGCCGATTGCGATCAGTGACTCGATGCTTGTGTCGCTTGCAGGTAAGACCCCAAGACAGTGGGATGAGATTGTGAACTTGCTTGCCAAAAAATACAATCTCAACAGGAAGCTGGCAACTCAGATCTTTGACTCTGAATACCTTAACGTGTTTGAGGAGATCGCAAGCAAGACCAAGGTGCAGCCTACATTTATCGCATCTAAGTTGACAGAAGATCTGACAAGCTTGCAAAGGCGAGGATTAGATGCTTCCGTCTTGACAGATCATGTGATAAAAGATATCTTTACAAGGCTTGACAGAGGCTCCATAACAAAAGAATCAGTTGTCTTGATATTTGAAAAGCTGATGAAAAATGAGCCGACTATAGGGAAGATTGTCAATGAACACATAAATGTAAAGGAGGATATGGAGGCTGAGATCGTTAAGGCAGCCATTGAGGCTGTAGGTGCGTCTTCAATAAGTGACGAAGAGCTGAGCAAAGGACTTGATAGGATAATAAACAACAATATAGTAATAATCAAAGAAAAAGGCGCGAATGCGTTGAGCACACTCATGGGAAGGGCGATGGCAGAATACAGGGGCAAAGCCAATGGCCAAAAGGTAAATGCAATGCTGAAGGATAAGATGAGCAAGATGGTCAACAAGTAATAATGTACAAACCCAAGTCTACGAGGGAAATTTATATTGAATCCCTTTCCATCAATTCTACAAACATAGAAAAGCAGCTTGCTGACCAGTCAGTCCTATCAGAGGAGATTAGAAGTATACTAGGTTTTGTTTCAAAGATGTATTGCGAAAATGTTGAGAGGATTGTCACGCTCTGCGATAAGGACATGATGGCTCTGGAGTATGTGCCAAGCCCGCTCAAGCTGTTCGTTGATTGTCTTGCTCGGGCGCAAAAATCGCTTAGCTTGTCGTCACCGGCAAGCAGGCTGATCCAACGGTATACATCATCATGGGAAGATTGGATGTAGCCAGTCAGCCAGAAACTTCTTTAATGTAATAGTCATGCTATGCCCGTTGACAGGGAGATTTACTGAAGAAAAGGCCGACTTTCATCCTAAGTCTTGGCTGTCCAAATACAGGCGCACTTCAGTAGGCTACCTCACAAAGATGTTGTTGTTTTACCACGGTATTGGCATTCTTTTGCTTCTTTCAGTCACGCCTCTGATTGAGCAGGTTCTTCCAGACTATGAGCAGCCAAACATCCCAAGGTCACTATTGTCAGTGCTTGCCGCAGGGCCGCTAGAAGAGACGATATTCTTTGGTATCCCGTTCTACATATTTGGAAATGCCTACTCTGTCCTTGTCACCGGAGCTGTGTGGGTCGGGATACATCTTTTCAATACGGATACGCTTTCCGTCAATAGCCTTGCGTTTGGCAACCTGCTCTTTGTGCTTCCATCCCTTTTCTTTAGCCTAAGGACATGGCTCAGTGGCAAGGGTTGGTTTTCAGTGATTACACATTCTGCTTGGAATGGTATCTTCTTTGCTGCTGGCTGCTCTGTCGGCGAATTTACGTGCACAGCAATTGAGAGAGACGTCAGCGCTACAGTGATGAGCATTGCACTGTCAGGGGGATTGCTGGGAGTAACCTATCTACTCTATAGGAGAAGGGAGAACAAGATGTGGTAGAGAATGCAATATAACGAATTCAATATATAGCCCACCATTTGTGTTACAAGCGAAAACAATAATGAGCCAAGCTGAAAATGATGTTAACGTCACCGTAACCATAGGCGACGTAAAGGTAGAGTTCAGCGGCTCTGCGGAGACCGTCACAGCATCTGTGATGAACTTTCTGCTTAAGCAGTTGCCTTCGATGGATCTTGCAAGAAAGATCCTACTCAACTATGCAGCACAGGAGCTCATCGAAACATATTCCCATGTCATCAAGATCACACCAGAAGGTCCTCGTGTAATACTAGATACAGACGATGTTAAGCTGTCTGATAAGGATATAGTAGCTCTGCAGCTTGTAGCTGCCAGAATTGCAAAGGATCTTGGCAGGCTGCAGGACAATTCTATGCAAGTATCAGATATTCATACTGCTACGGCGCTCAACCCAAAGTCCATAAGCTCCAGAATATCTGAAATGGTTAAGGCCGGCCATGTCGCACGTGACGAAAAAGAGCCGAGCAAATACAGGATAACGACAGCAGGAATCCACTGGCTCAATTCTACGATAGCCAAAAAGATCAGACCGATGCAGTAGTGCTATTTGGTGGCGTTTTCTGTATATAGCGGTAATTCCGCATTGTTCCAATTCTTGTCAAGATGTTTTCTCGTACCATATCTGTAAGTGAATGCGAGACTGCAGTCCTGTCGTAATTATAGCCTCTTCTTGAGAGCTCTTCATGTACTTCACCAAGAGACCTTTCACTAACAAAATGCCCCTCGAACCAGAGATTTTCCAGAAGGCCTCTACATGTTATACCACCCTTGGTTGTAATCTTCTGCTGTTGCTGCTGGCCCTCCGGCATGAGTTCAGCGATCGGCCTTGTCTTTAAGGAGTCTATTTCTCGCCTCAACGCATCGAGCTGGCTCTGCACTTCTGGCCCCATCATCTTGGCAGTATCAAGGCTCGAGAGCACGCTTTCAACTACCTGTTTGACCCTACTCTCAACGCAGACTACCTCTACTTCCCATTCACCGTGCTTAAGCCTTATCTTGACTTCCTCAGCAAGGGGGCTATTCATAGTTGCTTATATATACCTCTCAGCCTGCTATTGATAAATCTGTTGCTGGCCATATTGACCATGTTGAGCAATATTAATATACTTGTGCCCGCAGTTATTGTTGATCAACATGAACAACCAAAAAACCCTTTTTTCGGACAATATCTTGAGTCTAAGGGATCTCGACATAGGGGAATCGGTGAGCAAGTGTCTTGCTCCAAAGCTTGACGTGCTGAAAGGGAAGAAAATTGTGTTTTGCTATGACGACAAGAAAATGATACCAATTGATGGATGGGGTATGAGATCTAACCCCTACAGTACAGCAACGATAACTACCATTCGCCCGATCAAAGAGAATGCACTTGTGGCGGCTATAGACTCTAGCAGCATCAAGCTAGCCGAGACAGAAGATGGAAGCCTTTATGGCATTAAGTGTGGCCTCGCTACAGCCTATGCTGGGCGCACTCTCATGCATTTCAAGATAGGCCCAGGGTTGTTCTATCTAAGCGAAAAGACAGTTCATGAATCAGAACTGGAAGAGCGGCTCTCAAGACTGGTTCTCTTAGATGATGACTTGGCGAAGCGTCTGATAAGAGTACGAGTAGAGAGAGCCGTCCAGAAAGAGATTGCAAGCCACTTTACAAATTCAATAATTCTAGTTGACGGCTCACTCAAAGCATCGATGTTTGAAGAGAGAGACTGCAGTATAAGCAAGATTTCAGAGAGCACTATTCTCCGAAAGAACATGCTTGTAGGGATTAGCAAGAGCACGAAGCTCAAGGCGTTAGATAGGGCGGCCGTTCCATTAACAAAGGTACCAGGGCCGGCCTACATTGAAGTTGAGGATATCATCAAAAGCTTGATCAGGAACACTATTGGCAGCAACCTGATGGTTAAGCTGGAAAAGGGCAGTAGCAGTCCTATTTTGCGAGCAGACATTGTAGGCGACGTGAGCCAATCACTTGGTATGCTGCTTGGAAATGACCTAGTGGCAGGCGGCTATCCTGAAACCCTCAGACTTGCACACCACATTTCTACGTTCACAAGTACAGAGGTGACATGCCTCAGAAGTCACATACTGAACAACTATGATGTGACAGAGCTAGCTGCAGAGGATATACG
>JALYGW010000143.1 GCA_030776915.1 Thermoproteota archaeon | reverse complement strand
ATATAATATAGTTCTAAAAGAACTTCTCGCAAAATGCTAATTCGACAGGTCGATAAATGCATTTGGATCATATTATGAATCTGATCCAACTATGTAACCGAAAATCTCTTGACAAATAGCTTTTGCGAACCTAGAGCTATAATTAAAATATGACTGTAATTGGGAACTTGAAAGATGGGAGATCTCATATCTAATAACAACAATTCAACATATTCAGTTGGAAACACCAGCCACTTGTAAGCACGCTGTAGGGTATAGCGATTCTTGTCGCTCTGCTTGCGGAATAACTAGTGAAAGGACATGTAACAAACGGACTTAAGTTTGAAGAAGATGTATATATATGCTATAAATGCTGTGCCAAATGCGATCAGACTAATATTGTCGTCTCCAGCTGAGATAAAGAAAAAGCTTGAGGAGAACTGGATACAATTTATAAAGGCGAATTCCACGAAGCTTTCGCTTGGCACAATAGATGGTTCTAGCCCACCTTCGATCTTTGTGGGTCGTTATGGCTATCCGAAGGTCAGGATAGGACCAATGACACCTCCATTGCATGGTGATACCACTATCTTGGACAGAACCGAGCTTTGGACAGGTAAAAGCCTTGAAGAAATAGCGAACTTCCGTCTGTCACTTGTGCTCGGTACGATGAATGTGAATATACATGACATCTCTAGCAGATATCTTGAGAACATGCAAGAACTCTCTATGTCTGAGATGCCTGCAGAAACTGAGGCCACATTTGAAAAAAGGCCCGCAGTAGATTTCCACATGCAAAAAGAACTTAGACTTGATCACGAAGCCCCACCTTTTGGGCCGGCTGCACCCCTGAGAGGTTTTAAGGTGTCATCACTTTCCGCCGACCAGCGCATTGAAAGAGTATATTATGATACAGATTTGAGAGCTGCAGAGGCTATGATGGAGTTGTATAGGCGCGGCGTGGAAATGAGTATTATCCAACGGGTCCTCAGCGTGGGAATGCTTGGAGTTAAGAAGAAACGCAAGTTTGTGCCTACTCGATGGAGCATTTCTGCGACTGATGATATCATTTCAAGCATGCTTGTAAAGGAGATTGGAATGAATCCTACAATTGATCTGTTTGAAGTAACTCGATACTCGCATCTTGCTAACTACTACTCGATCATATTGATACCGGATGATAGGTGGATTTTTGAAATGATCGAGTCCTGGTTCACAAGCCGAGGCCAGGTGGCCACAGGGGGTGATAATGAAGATGAAAGAGGACTTAACCACAACCCGACAATAGCCGGAGCATATTTTGCAGCACGCCTTGCGATAGCAGAGCATCTTGCACGTCGACACAAAAAGGGTGGGGCCATTGTTCTCCGTGAAATACACCCCAATTATGTAATGCCACTTGGCGTATGGCAGATAAGAGAAGGCGTACGTGAAGCTCTGAAAAAGCCTCCACAAAAGTTTGAACGATTTGATCATGCAATGTCGTTTGCCTGTTCTTACACGTCACTTTCAAAGAGCGAAGTGGTACGAAAAAGTCGGCTTTGGGAGAGCTTCAAGGGCCAGACAAAGATCAGTGATTTTGCTTAACTAAATCCTGGCAAAGGGTCATATATTAGCCCTGCGCTTAATGCTCTTGATAGTAATGATGAGCGAGGCTCCCCCGGAAGGCATCAAGCATGTTGTTCCAATCAAGCAGGTGGAAAAACCAGTGAAGGTTACAGATCAAGCCAGGGCCGAACTCCAGAGCTCTGGCATGATGGATGAGAAGGGTAAGCTGAAGATTAAGGGCGTAAGTCCAAAGATGCTTAAGCGCATGAAGCTAGAGGCCGTTGACTGCCCTATACTGAACAGAGAGATCGGCTTTCTGCAATGCTATGTCTGTAAGAACTTTTTTAGTAGACCTATGGGCAAGGTTTACTGCAAGGGCGACCCTCTGTAGCCACAGATACACCTCCTTACGAGAGGACAGACATAGTTTTTTATTCGCTTATAATAGCTTCGTATATACATTAAGAATACAGAAAAAGAGAGAAAAATATTGGAAAGGATCCTTACTCGATATAAGGATTTAATATTAACTTGAAATAAATTCACGCCTATTCAGCGCCAAGCTGGAATTTATTTCAGAGCACAGGAAGCTATAGGATTTTGTTGATAACGGATTAGCCGTAGCGTACATTGGATTTCAGCACAATAAGAAGCTCTGCTATTCTTCAGCCGAGTTTTGGAAGATGTAGCGCAGAGCTCTTTCAAAGAAAGACAGCTGCTTAGTCGTGAAAAAAGAGAGTATTTTCTTTCGATGAATGAATCGCTAAGAGCGTGACAGCCAAATTAGAAGTTAGCCAGTTCCATGTCTACAACATGACCACTGTAATGACAAGCTGTCATAACGCCAAGAGCCCCATTTGGAAGCAGTCATGTAGAGACATCACTTACAATAACTTCATAAATCCTAGTCGTTTTGCCAATGTCAACGTGGATTCTCAGAAAGAATCAGTCGGGATAACAGTCAAGAAAAATGTAGACTTTAGCGAGTGGTACAGCCAAGTCGTTCTCAAGACTGCGCTTGCTGACTATGCTCCTATGAAAGGGTTTATCGTACTTCGCCCCTACGGTTATGCAATTTGGGAATCGATAAGGGATATTCTCGACAAGCGATTCAAAGAGACGGGTCACCAGAACGGCTTCTTGCCTGTGCTAATACCTGAAAGCCTGCTGGCGAAAGAAGAGGATCACTTTGCAGGTTTTACGCCGGAAGTGTTCTGGGTTACCAAAGCAGGCGATAAAGAGCTTGATGAAAAGCTCGCGCTCCGGCCGACATCTGAAACGCTTGCGTATTCAATATTTGCAAAGTGGATAACAAGCTACCGCAATTTGCCACTCAAGGTCAACTTTTGGAACTCTGCCCTTCGAGCCGAGATCAAGTCGACGAAACCCTTGATTAGGACTTCAGAATTTTTGTGGCAGGAAGGTCATACTGTACATGCCACCGAAGAAGAAGCAGAGCAGGAAGTCATGAGCATACTTAATATTTACAAGGATTTGATAGAGAACTACCTTGCAGTACCAGTTATAGCAGGATACAAGACCGACAGCGATAAGTTCGTCGGTGCAAAGTACACGACGACCCTTGAAGGGTTGATGCCTGTCGAAGGTAAGGCGCTTCAGATGGGGACTTCACATCATCTCAGTCAGAACTTTTCAAAGCCATTTGGGATAAAGTACCTTGGCAAGGATACCAAGGAGCATTTTGCATGGCAGACTTCATGGGGAATTTCCTGGCGTCTGATAGGCGGTCTGATAATGGTTCACGGTGATGACAGGGGTCTAATTCTGCCACCACAGGTTGCGCCAATACAAGTAGTAATAGTGCCTATACACAAGGACAAGAACGCCAAGATCGTCAAGGAAAGGGCAAGGGAAATAGAATTTGAATTAAAGCGCGCTGGTATAAGACCATACATGGATGACCGAGATGAATACACTTCTGGTTGGAAGTTTAACGAATGGGAGATGAAAGGAGTCCCGCTGCGCATCAACATTGGACCAAAGGATATCGAAAAGGGGCAAATTGAATTTGTCAGGCGCGATACAAAGGAAAAAAGGCCTGCTGAGCAGGAGAAGCTTGTAAGTATCACAACCTTGCTTTTGGCTCAGGTACAGGAAAGTCTGCTTGAAAAGGCAACCGAATTTCTCAGCGAGAACACCTTCACACCTGCTGATTTTGAGAGCTTCAAATCCATAATCAAAGTCAAGGGAGGGTTTCTTCTCGCAGGCTGGTGTGGCCAAGAACAATGCGAATACAAGATAAAGGAAGAGACAGGTGCAGACATCCGGCTGATACCATTTAACCAGAATGACAAGCCGGCCACCTGCATTTACTGCGGTCGGGAAAGCAAAAAGGCAGCGATATATGCAAGGGCATACTAATTGGTAACGCTGGAAGATCTGTTTCCATTTGGAACTGAACTAGGATACATAGGCATCCTCCTCATCAGTTTTGTGTCTAGCTTAATTCCATTTATTCCCATTCCTTATTTTCCGGTCTTAATAACTGCTTCATTTAATCCCAATTTCAATCCGCACATAATCTCAATTATCAGTGCGCTTGGAATAGTGGGAGCAAAGACGATAATCTTTTTTATTAGCTATTATGGCCGCAAAATTCTGAGCGATAAGACAAAGAAGAGAATGCGTCCACTACAAAACCTAGTAAGCAGGTACGGTTGGTTTGGTGCGTTTATAGCGGCTCTTACTCCAATACCTGACGATATTGTATATATCCCGCTGGGGCTTGCCAAGTACAACCCATGGAAATTTGCAACAGCTACATTTGCTGGCAGATTCTTGCTGAATGAGTCAATTGTCTGGGGGTCGATTTTTCTAGGGAGACCTTTCATCGAAGACATATTATCATCAGGTACGGCAGATACGACATCACTAATTATAGCGGCAATAGTGAGCACCGTAGTGCTTGCAGTCGTTGTATACTTTTCGCTCAGGATAGATTGGGCAAGGGTAATTGGAAGATGGTTTCCTTGGGCGCTGAAAAATAGTAATGAAGAAGAAGAAGATCATAAGGACAACAAAGAAGGCAATGATCACCATACAAAAAAAGAGTTTTAGCTAAGGCTTCGACATTACTCTTGTGTCTTGTCATTGAGCTCGATATAATCTTCATCGATACCAGTTACGCAGTCAGTGACAACCGCCTTGACGGACTCAAAGTGTATATTACCCCGCGGTATCTTGTTCGCCTCCTGCATTGCAACCAGCCGCGTTTCAAGTGCATATTTGTGGTCGTTACATACCACTGCGAGCATGTATTCACCCTCATGTGACTTTACTGAGACGATATATGAGGGAGCCAGCTGGCATTTCTCTCCTTCAACCTTGGCTGAACAATGCTCTGGTAAAAGCACATCATCTTTCTTCATCGCAAGGCAATATAATAATAACTGACATGTAAATTATCCAAGGATATAAAACTCAAGAAATTATGCGAACCTTACATCAATTTTTTTGTATATGAAAGATCCTGCCTGAGAACTACGAGAGAATGATAACATTAATGACGCCTAGAGCAGCAGCAGCAAAATATCGCTAACAACAATACTTGTAATGACTGCAGCAGGAAGCTTCTAATATCAGCTGGCTCATATCCCTCAAAAATATGATTGAGGCAACTATTATATATTCCTATTAAATAGGAATATATTGACGCTATTGGAAATCGATAAGGAAACGTTACGGCTTTTGGTCAAGCGCAGAGCTATGCTCCGAGTGCTGTCTATCCTAGTCAAGCAAAAGGGGAACGCACTGACTACTCGTATACTGCTCCGAAAGTTAGGCGCTAACAACCTTCACCATGTAATTTTGCAGGCAGAAAAGGAAGGTTATATCAAACGCAAAAGAGTCAAACCACAAGGAAAGGGGAACTATCTGGTCTACAATCGCTTGACACCAAAAGGAAGGAGGTTAACTGAGCTGAACAAGAAATTGGAGGAGGAGTAATACTAATAACTTGCCTAAAACTGGATCCTATATTTTCTATTATTACATGATATGAATGGAGCAGGCTGGAACATTTGTGGAATGATAAAAACATGGACATGAGAAGCAAAAAAGTTATGCAACTAGTACACCTTAATTTATAAAACGGTAGTGAGTTTTTTGCCTGGGTATGGGTAGCAGAAGAAGAAAAACACTTGTAAGGCCTGCAAGAAAGTCTCGCAGAGTAGATGGAAGATGTCCTAAATGCACCACCATTGTGAAGTTCAATGTGTCCGGCCCAATTGGCGATGAGATTTATGAATGCACTGGATGTATGTCCAAGTTCCACATAAGCGAGTTGTAAAAAACTAATAGCACTAAGCTATTTGGGATAAGCCCAACCAGCCAAAGCAAAAAATATTGCTACTCATTTTATTGTACGCCTGAAGGATATTTCGTGCTCGGGTTCCATCTGTATAGTAGTATGGGTTATATTGTAGCGTTCGGCCAACACCGTATTTATTTTAGACAAGAGTTTGCTTGACTCGCTCAGCATCTGGTCGCGTACGACCAAGTGGCCACTCAATGCG
>JALYGW010000142.1 GCA_030776915.1 Thermoproteota archaeon | reverse complement strand
ATCATACAAGAAGCCTTTGGACAATTGACTCCTCCTCCTCCTCTCGATGGGGGAGAGGAGGTCGGAGGAGGGGAAGAAGAAGAGGCTACTTTACCAGCAAGCGCATCTACGTTTCTACTGCGTGGATTTATAGGCAGCAGTCTGCCTGCGCAGAGTGGAGATATTCCTACTGAGGATAGTAGTTATATTGTGAATGGGCGATGGAGAATATTTGCAAACGAAAGCCTTATTCATCGGTTCGTAGCCGAAATGGATCTAGCAGCAATCAATGGAGCAGCAATCAATGGAACAGCATTCCGCAATATTACCATTGAAGAGACTGCACCTCATCGGTTTGAACTGACGGAAAGTGGAAATGGGACTTCTACTACCACGGCAACTGGATCCATTCCTCCTGTTAGCTCTAACTTAATGACTCGCATCTATGTCGATAGCAACACACCTATCATAGATAATGTTCCAATGACAATATCAATTAGAGGTCAAGTTCTTGCCATAGAAGGTATTGATATTGATGAAACAAGGATAACAGATACTGGACAACGAGACATCCTAAGTATAATTGATGGGCAAACAATCTATGGAATTGTATCAAGATAGACATATGCGTATACAATTCGTAATGAGAGACTTGGCAAATGCAACCCTTGTTAACGCAACACTTTATGAGGGCGGCAATGCTACTTTGATTTTTTAAACCCAATACGAAATGATAGAAGTTCATACAACACGCCCCTACACTCAAAACGCTGGTTATACATTCAACAACGGCAGTATTTACAACCAAGTAGGAAATGAGTTTCAAATAATCAAAAGAGATGAAGGCGTGCCAGAGTTGAAGTCGTTGAGGCAAGATAAGGCCTATGCGAACCTACAAACCTTAACCGTTATAGGCTACATTTAGGCAGATTATGGACTAGATCAATGGTAGTACGGCTGTCTAGGAATCTGCCGGGCAAGGATATGTTCATAAAGGCAAGCAACAAGCGCTATGGCTAGACATAGAATCAGATTTTTTAAGTCCTGATGGCTCATCGATCAGGTTTGAAGCACTGTCTAAGCAGAACTTAATCAAGACCTGAGTCAGATCAAAGATGGCTATTCTGGCTTTTTTTCAGACTTGGACATTGTATAAAAGCCGTGAGCTGAGATCAAGAACGCAGCAAGGGACATTTTGGTCGCAAATACTAAGTTCCAAGGAGTTTCGGGGTTTGGGTATTCTACACTAAGATCATCAAATCTCATTACTCCTCTTATTGCATCTGCAGTAATCAGTGAGTTCCATACGATAAAGTTGTATACAAATTCATAGAGAGAGACAACTGCCAGGGCAAGTACTATCAACTGCAGGATAGATTTGAGCCATTGGGGAATACCTTTTGCCTTTTCGCCACCCAATTTGACCACACAATACCATCCAACCACAGACACTATCATCAAATAGGTAGTGAGCTTGGCCAGCCCTTTGAACGGGAATTCCGTCTCTACCAACACCTCGCCTATTATGACCCTACCTGTCTGCAAGTACTCTCCAAGGCTTACATAGATGGCATAGAACGTTATCGATGCCATAACAAAGGCACAAAAGTAAAAGACACCAAGAAATATTTTCCTTGCTTTCAAGTCATCCTGTTCAAATGTCGTGCGCACAGGGATAAAGTGTCTCTATATGCGTGATATATATGATTTACTTTAATGCGTCGAGCAACTTGTCTGCCGGCAGTGTATTAAGGATGTCTGATTGTACAGCCCAGCCCCGCCTTGCCTGCGCTATACCAAATGTAAGAAAGGAGTAATGAACGGGATGATGCGCATCAGAGTCGATGACCAGCTTGACTCCCTTTCTCACTGCCATTCTCACATATTCATCTTTTAAGTCGAGCCTATCATAGTGCGCATCAATTTCAAGAACTGTGTTGGTATCCTTTGCAACCTCAATTACTTTCTCAATGTCGACAAGGTAGCCAGGGCGCCTGTTTATGAGCCTGCCAGTAGGGTGGAACAGGATATCGACGCTTGGGTTTTTGGCAGCTTTTATCAGCCGCTCTGTTTGCGTTTCAATTGGCAGGTTAAAATGCGAGTGTATTGCAGCGCCTACGATATCTAGTTTGTCAAGGACCGTATTTGGAATGTCGAGCGAGCCATCCTTCATGATGTTGACCTCAGCTGAGGATAGGATACGGAACTCTTCTCTTAGTGTGTCATTGAGTTGCGATATCTTGTATGCCTGCTCCAAAAGTTCCTGTTCTTCAAGGCCACCGGCGAGCGCCAGGCTCTTTGTGTGGTCAGTGATTGCAATATACCCAAGACCAAATGCCTTAGCACTGCGGGCCATTTCTTCTATGGTTGCCGTTCCGTCACTGTTTTCGCTATGTACTTGCAGGTCTCCTTTCAGGCTCCCATACTCTACTAGCTTAGGCACCTTGTCTTGCCTTCCAAGCTCTATCTCGCCGGCGTTCTCTCGCATCTCTGGCGGGATCCACTGTAGGCCTAGTGTTTTGTATACTTCCTCTTCTGCTGCTCCTGCAATGCGCTTGTCGCCTTTGAAAACACCCCACTCATTTAGCCGAAGGCCTTTTGATATCGCTATCTTGCGCAATTGAACAGAATGCTCTTTGCTTCCAGTGAAATACTGAAGAGCTGCTCCCCAGCTTTCTTCAGGCACTACTAGTAGGTCAGCATCTATGCCGCTGGCAAGCTTCACAAATGTCTTGGCCTGGCCCATGCCAAGAATCTCTTGTACCTCTGGCATTTTGACAAAAAAATCTATTACCTGCTCTGGGTCGTTGCATACCACTAGATAGTCAATAT
>JALYGW010000141.1 GCA_030776915.1 Thermoproteota archaeon | reverse complement strand
TAGGCGAGGCCTGTACAGACAGGCCCCCCGCCGCATACATACAAGGGCAGAACCGTCTATAGCTTGTTCTTGTTTGTTTATGACTGAGTGAATGAGAGAGTGGAATTATCAGTGCAAAATTGGCATTCTTCTGCACAGATGAGATCGTTGCATGCTCGTAGGCAAATGTGCCAGTCTTAGGCAGATTTTGCTCTCATCCTTATTTCAGCTGTATTGCCTATTGCAAAGATGATATTCTTAAAGCTTATATTCTCGTCAACAATTAGCGACTCGACTTCTCAAGTCAGAGAGCTTCTAGCATTTAGTATACCCTACAAAGCAGAATGACTACAACCATATCAGAGTATGCTTTTGTTATGATTCTCTTAACTTAGTTTGTCCGATATTGTGGCTTAGTTTGTGAGATGACTGTAAAGCAAGCAGGTCATGCTGCGAAATCATCTAATTGGTATTGTACTTACTCTATGGGTACGACAATCATTATTGTTCCTAGCTCTGATATTTACCGTTCTTGAGTTGTAGGTCTTATCAATATCTCATTTACATTTACATGATTTGGAGCCTGTACTGCAAATACTATGGCGTTTGCGATATCTTCTGCCTGCAGCGCCTCCATCTGCTTTGTCCTTTCAACATATTTTTCTAATGCCTTGTCGGTTATAATGTTTATAAGTTCTGTCGCCACTACTCCTGGCTCAATACACGTAATCCGTATATTAGACCTCTGGCTGAACTCCTGTCTAAGACCTTCGCTGAATGCTGTAATGGCATGCTTTGTCGCACAGTAAACGCTCCCTGCAGGATAAACAATTCTTCCAGCTATAGAAGAAATATTGACTATGTGCCCCGACTTTTTGTTCATCATATGTGTAATTACTGCAGCAGTGCAGTAAAGCACTCCCCTGATGTTGACATCGATCATTTTGTCCCACTCCTCAACCTTGAGATTCTTGAAAAAGCTCAGTGGCTGGAGACCAGCATTGTTAACAAGGATATCAATAGTACCCCACTTTTTCATGACAGCATCAGCAAATGCGTCACATTCTGACTTTATCGTAACATCCAGTTTTTGAATGAAAACTTCTCCTCCATTTTTGATGATCTCACTTTGCAACGATTCCAGTCTACCCATTCGCCTTGCGCCTGCTGCGACTTTTGCACCAGCCCTAGATAAGGCTAGAGCAGTAGCATAGCCGATGCCGCTGCTTGCTCCTGTAACTATTGCAACTTTATCCTTTATCATCTGCTATCATCATTCATTCAGTTTTTTATATGTTGTAATGTGCTTTTGCCAATAGGCGTCAAGTTTAAGTACAATGCTTACATTTTTAGAACTGTGTATTTATGAGCCTCGATGACAGCGACGAGCTGGCCTATCTCTGGACTAAGGTAAAGTTTATCAAAAAATACATGAGCAAACACAATTGCAGCTATGAAGTAGCCGAGCGTGAATTTCACATTTGGATTGAAGGACTAATGGATAGTAGGATCGAGCGCGCAAACAAGATGCTAAATTCGCATTAGACGTTCTGCTGAGGCTGCTCAATCTTTTGCTTCCTTGCCATGAATAGCAATAATACACCAAACATTCCAAGCACTATTGCTAGCCCCTGCGCTCCGCCATTTGGAACTGCAAAAATATAGGCGATTGCAAAAGCGATGCAAGTTAATGCCTGCAGAAGATAGGATTTCGCAGCGTGCATCTTGGTCTTTTTTGCTACATATCCTATGGCGAAAAACACGGCTGCAGGATATATAGTAAGAAGAATGAACTGATCGATGTCAATGCCAAGATGAACCATCGACAATTACTATAAGTCAATGCTAAATAAGAATTTTTAGGCTTTATCGATAACAGACAGGACAATTGAGCATAGCCCATAGGAGATATTAGAACTATCACTTGAATCTTCATACAGTAATCAAGCAAGCTTGCTTTCTTTTCGCGTGTATTTTCTAGCAAAGCAGCTTAACACTTTCCTTAACACTTCTACAACTTTCTATTGTCATCTATATGCAGCCTACACCCTTCTTTACACTACCTTTTCATTGCTGATCTCTTGTGGACATATAGAAGATATGTTACTTTGCGTCTTCTTCCATACTCTAACCAGCTCATAAAATTTTTTAGAAGGGTGCTTTGAAACTATCGTCTTGACCATTCTGACCTGCGCAGAGATGATTTTTTACTAATAACTACTAATTGAACAATGCTTTTTTATAACGAAGCAGACTCGCATTGTTAATAATAAGTCCTACATAATTTATTTTTCTAGATTATTCGATACATGCTTCGGCGGCTCCACCGCCATCAATTATCGAACGAGCATTTTCGAATGGAAGGGATGCCACATCTTCCTGTGCATATGGTCCGTACTTATTCATATCTATTCCAACAAATGCTTCTATTGGTTTTAGGAATCTGACCACTATTTGTTTTGAGCGCATCCTTGCAGATATTGACTCAAGAACCTTTGGCCTACCTTTGACCAAGGCAGTTATAACTTCATCTATTCTTTTGTTTAATTCCCGTTTGCCATCAAGGATATATTTTTCTTCATCAGTTAGCTTTGAATAGTCCAGAGGCTCGCCTCCCGAGCTGATCTTGGCCTGTCTTGTCTCTATCATAAGAGATGACGAAGTCGCAAGCATCTCGACCATCCTATCCCTTACCTTTGCTTCGACACCTTCATAGGATGGGCCCTTCAGATTGCTTAGTGCCTCTGCTATTTTCTGGAAAGTGTCGGGCTCTATTGACTGAAGCATGGGTGTTTCAATTTCTTTTTCTAACATTTTGTAGATATCTTTGGGTGCAAGGCTACCGCTATTCTCGGCGTCCATTTCATTGCTATTTTGTTGCCCAGCTGTTGTTGACATTTGGCTCACTAAGCCTTAAATTATAGGATTTTAGTGCCTACTATTGGGATACTTCGGTTGCCTTATAAATTGGTTGACGGCAGGATCGAGCCATTAACATTTAGTGCTGAACAAGTCATGCGGCGTCTCAAAGAAGACAATATCAAGTTCCTCGATTTGCAGTTCACCGGGCTTTTTGGAAGGTTCCACCACACTACAATAGACTCCAAAATGTTCCGGATCCAGGATTTCACGGATGGCCTTCCAAAGCTTGACGGATCTTCAATACGCGGTTTTACAGAAATACACGAATCCGATCTTATTATAAGGCCTGATTCGGCTACATATGCCACTGTGCCTTGGATTGGGACGCCTACTGCAAGGCTGATATGCGATATTTTGAGTGGAGGGAGCAAACGTGAGATATTTCCACGAGACCCCCGCGGTATTGCAAAAAAAGCAGGAAGGTATCTCATAGATCAAGGCTTTGACACTTCCTACTGGGGGCCAGAAGTGGAGTTCTTTGTCTTTGATAAGCTTGAGGTCAACACCATGACTCCATACCAAGGTCAGAGCTATCACATCACATCAAGAGAAGCACCTTGGTCCACCGACAGTGTGGGCCATGCGCTTAGGCTCAAGGAGGGGTACCTTCCAAGCGCTCCGGGCGACACCCTCATGGAATATCGAAACGAATGCGTTGATGTACTTACGAATAATTTCGGCATAGTGTGCGATGCTCATCATCATGAAGTAGCGACTGCCGGTCAATGCGAGATTGACATTCGATTTGATACCTTGGTTAATGCTGCCGATGCCGTTCAAAGTTACAAGTATATTGTCAAGAATATTGCCAAAAAACAAAACATGATTGCGACGATGATGCCAAAGCCGATAGCGCTCGACAATGGCTCCGGCATGCATGTTAATATCAGCCTTTGGAATAAAGGCAAGAACCTATTCTATGACTCTGCTGACGAATACGCAGAAATGTCGCAGACCGCGCGCTATTTTTGTGGAGGCATAATAGAACATGCTCGAGCACTTGCGGGAATCGTAGCGCCTACTACCAACTCTTACAGGAGGCTTGTGCCCGGCTACGAGGCTCCAGTGTATGTGGCATGGAGTACCGGCAATCGATCTGCAATAATCAGGATCCCAGCGCATTACAAAGGAACCAAGTTTGCTCACCTAAAGCGCATCGAGTTTAGAGCTCCTGATCCTTCATGTAATCCCTATCTTGCGTTTTCAGCCATTCTTGCAAGCGGCCTAGATGGTATCAAAAAGAAAAAGGACATAAGTGACCCAGTGAATGAGGATATCTTTAGGATGACCTCAGAGAGGAGGCGCCAGCTTGGGATAACGCAACTGCCAGCAAGCTTGAGAGAAGCATACGAGGAGCTTAGAAGTGATAACATATTCTTAAAGCCAATATTTGACAGTGAGATCATAGATAGAGTAATAGAGCACGAGGAAAAGGAACATATAGAGTTGGCTGTGAGACCTCATCCGCATGAGTTTTCAATGTATGCTGACATCTAGCCCCTTTTTTTGCATAATGAATCTTGCGACTCCAAAAGAGAAAAAATCTCACCTTTTCCTTTAGTCAGGTAATAAGAAGCAACGCTGCAAATATCATCCCAAGCCCAGTAGCAGCGGATGTAAGCGATATTATGTAATTATTGTCGAGTGAGAATCCTACCTGTCCAAACTCGTGCACGATACATAACATAACAGTAAGCAGTCTATGCCCCGTCCCAATCATCATCATAAATTTTCCTATGTTTATGCGCCTTTGCCCCAAAAAGAGGCGGCTCCGTTTAACATGTTCAGGCCGCCTAAATGGCCGAAAGCCCAAGAAAGTATACGGACGTCACAGTATAACTCAATTTGCTGATGGGTCTATCGCTAGCTGATCTCGAACCAAGTTGAAGATTCAATCTTTGCCTTGTACCATACAATATGAACAGCATGCAGGAAACAAATGCAATTCTATTAGTAAGCAAGAATTGTACCATCATAGATTATCAAATACTTATCAAAAAGTAATTCCAAGAGTGAATTCTGCATACCATCAAATGTAAAAAGAGAGAAAACCATATAAGATTGTGTAAAACTGCTATAAACAACTTCTTTTTATAAAAGTTTGTCAGGAGATAATATAATATAAGATTGTGTAAGGTTACATGGTTTACAAATACACAAAGAAGTTTTCGAAATCATGATATAAGCGCAGTCGGTAGTTGAGATAAAATGTTGGACGATGATTCCTCTTTGTCATCTTCGGCTGCGATCCCTTTTCCAACGCTTACAATCCTGTATTTGCCAGTAGAGGCAAAAGTGGTGGTTGAAGAAGTGGGTCAGAAATATCCCAACAGCACAGTGGAGGAGTGCATTGGTTTTTTCCACGGGATGCAGAGACACTACAAAAAGGTCACGATCTGGAGTCAGGGAATAGACAGCCTGTGGCTCAATGCAGTAGTAGCGAGGGTAAAAGAGCTTACCGGCGTGGAGTTTGTGACGCTTGTTTCAGGGGGCATAATGTACCTGCTCTAGAAGTTCTAGAGATCAAAGGAAGCAATAGGTAATTGCATATTATGATTGTGTTCACAACTATATGATGCAACAACTATTCTTATACAATAAAAGAGTTCAGATATTAAAGATAGCTTGCTATTTGATATACAACAGTAGCAGAGCATCTATTTTCCAAATCTTTTGATTGTCTCTTTAGTTGGATCATACAAACAGGGAATGTATCTCTCTCTGACCTTAACCTCAAATAATACCTGTGTGGTTATATGTGGAGGTATGAAAGAAGTAGAAGAAAAGATAAGGAGCTGCCCTATCTGTGGATGCACAGAGCACAGGCTCATTGGATGCAGCAAGCACTGGAGAAAACACAAAGAAGGTCCAGATGGCAGATGTGTGCCCCGCCCATCATTTTAGTTCATAAAGCGCGACTGAGAGTTTGAATGCTAGCTTATCGTCAGTTACAATCGCAATTGGGACGACATATTTTTGAGTCTCTTCTTTGTATCTTGTCACCTTATCCTTGAAACTCTGTCCCTTCATGCTTCGGATATCATCCAGACGCTCTGCTAGTTTGATGTACCGGATGTCCTTGGACGCTTTCGCTATGCGGGCAAAGTATTCTTCTGAGTCCTTTTCTTTGGCCCATGAATCAATAGCGCTCAATGTAGAATATACGCGCTCTCCAAACTCTTTCAGATCGTCATCAGGTATCCGCGCATCATGCAATAGCGCGGCGCATACAAGATCAGTATGATGTATCTTGAGCTCTTCGGCCAGAATGAGCGCAACTCTCAGGGAATGACCAATATAATATTCATATTTATTCACAGAATGTTGTCCCTTATGTGCCTTAG
>JALYGW010000140.1 GCA_030776915.1 Thermoproteota archaeon | reverse complement strand
CCTTGACTTTGACAACAACGCCTGTTCGGACATCTCCTGGTCTCACTTTTTTAATGTCTTCGACCACCGTGTGATGAGGTGCTTTTATTGGGTGGAGAATACCTGCGTATTGGAGTTGATGCATCATTGGAAATAACATTTTTCGAAGATATTGGGGAGTATCTAGATACAGGAGTATTGTCCTAAGCAAATCCAGGTCATCTTTTTCAAAGTGAGACAAAGAATCATGATAAACATATATCCTCCTGACTCTAAATATCGAGCAGGCTCTAGCGAACTGTGCTGTTTTTATGCTTTTGTCCCGCTTAGTTTGCTCATCTGAAAGTGATGAGTCCGGTATCGTAATCCACAGATCAGGCATTACTGCCTTATCAGCTCTTCAACTGCTCCTTCCAAATAGCCATCTGATCCGAAGTAAGTTCCTCTCAAAATACCTGTTCTGTCAATAAGGACAGCTGATGGGGTACCACGTAATGCATATTCCTCAAAAGTCTTAGCAGAATACTGTTTTGTATGTAGATATTGTTTAACTCGCTCAATCAATATCTGTCTGTCTTTTTCAGAGTATGACCTGAAGGTCGGGATATTAGCTTCAATAAAGTCCATAATCTTGCTCTCAGTGAGAATGCCTGAATGTTTGACAAGCATATCCATAGCAACAGGAAAAGGTATCCTGTACGGCAGTTTATTTTGATCTCTGAGCTGACCAGTGCTACTAAATGCACGATACGTCTCTCCTATAACCTCGCCCGTACTTAGCAGCTTTTGAAGGTTCTCAAGGTTATTCTTGTCAAAGTCCTCAAAGGCAGTTGCAAGACCCAGAACGGTAAGACCTTTATCTTTGTATTTTCTATAAATGTCAATTGTTTCAGGGATGCTGTAAAGGAAGCAGCCGGGACAATTAACTTGGAATACTTCAACTAGCACTACGTTGCCCTTCTCGTTATTGATATTCGTCGGCTTTCCTTGTACCCAGGTTGAAACCTGCAGGTTAGGAGCTTTAGCGCCTATTGTCGCAACCATTGTTAATCTAATTTAAATAAACCGTATGAATTTCCCTTGTTATTATACCTAAGCACCACGTTTTGATGCCCTATCCCTGGCCGTATCTGCATATTTCTGAATTTCTTCATCCTCTGCTTTGCGCATTGTCTTGGCCTTATTGTCAATTATTGCCATTTTCAAGTGGCGAGTACCTGTTTTTTCCTCGCTCACAAGATATATTGATTCGATTGCAAGGGCTGCTCCCTCTTCAAGGCCAATGTCTGGCTTGTAGCTCTTTTCTAGAAATTCAGTCACTTGATCGCTTCCTGCGCCAATTGCTACAGCATCATAGCCAATGTACGTGCCGCTTGGGTCTGTCAGATAGAGACCAGAACCATTCTTATCTACACCTGCAAGTATCAAAGCAACTCCGAAGGGTCGAACACCCGCATACTGTGTAAATTGTTGGGCCATATCTGCAAGGTTCTTGGCTACTCCTTCGACATCTACAGGCTCGTCATATATCAGCCTGTTACTCTGTGCAAAGAACCTCGCATGGTCCACTTGCGTTCGTGCGTCAGGAATGTATCCTGCCGCGGCAACACCTATGTGATCATCTACTTGAAAGATTTTTTGAGTGACATTTGATATTTGGAGCTTTCTTGTCTTCTCTTCTACAGCAAGAATTACTCCGTCCGTACTTTTTACGCCTATCGCTAGTGTTCCGCGTCTGACTGTTTCAATAGCATATTCTACTTGGTAAAGTCTTCCGTCTGGAGAAAATACTGTAATGGCTCGGTCATAGCCCGCTGCTGCTGGTAACAATTCGATCTAATTTTTTTGTAATGTTCCATTTAAGCCTACCTATGAGAGAGACGCCTAAAGCAAATGCAATCGTGCATGATTTTAATAACCTGTCAGAAAAAGTAAGTCAAGTGGTTCAAGATGAGGTGGTATTCTATGGCCACCCAAATATTCGATCGCTTCATTCAAAGAGTATCGAGGTAACCAAAGATGGTTATTTGACGCCCAGGGGCGACTGCATAATAGGGATAAAAGCAAACAAGGCCTGCGCTGATATAGAGGAACCAATCAGGCGAGGACTAAAATCAAGCTCGGCTGTAGTCAAAATAGAAGTAATGGTTGGAGACGAATCATTCGTTATAAAAGCCAGAGGTGATGAGCGACTTACTATGCTAAATTCCCACGATATAGTCATAAGGAGGACGAAATTTGTGTGTCCTAGGACGATGTCTGTTTTATGCGATAAGGCGTCTTCTGATGTACCAAGGGAACTTATAAGATTGCTACAGCATCAAGAACAAAAAGGAATCTTTAGGATTACACTCGAATAGTTACTTTTCGGGGTGATTTTTTGCTCCAAACATCGCTTGGTATTCTTTATTCTGCAGCGTTCTAGCTAAAGCTCTATTTAGTACTTCAAAGGCGACATATTCCTTGTAATGATCGCTCTTGCAAATGTTGCAGGTATGTTTTCCAGCCATGTGCACAACGAACCTTTCGTCTTCTATCACATTCATTAAAAGCTTTGACAACCTCAAACTAATATCTTCGATCAGCTTCGAGTGAATTTCGAACGTTGGAACATTATAGCTGTAGGCACGCAAAGTTGGCATGTAATATTTTTTGACAGCACCCCTTGCTTCTTCAATCTTGCTCACTTCAATCAGACCCGCATTCTTCAAACTATCAAGATGATGCCTGATAGTTGTTGTCGCTTTCCGAAGGCCGGAGCGTCTAAGCATCCTAGATATCTCCTCTGTAGTCATCTGCCTATGAGATAGTATCTCAAGGATTTTTAGCCTGATGGGGTCATTTAGCGCTTGAGCAGCCTGATATCCTAATGTGGTTACTCCTCTTATCTTGACCTCATTCTGAAAAAGTGTTCCAGCCATGCGGATATCAAAAGGGAGTGTATCATAAGTAAAAAGAATGTTATTAGTTTCCTTTGTCTTAGTTGTTAAATATCTTTACGATCATCATTATATTATAGTTATTGTCGATCCTTTTTTTTATTTACGACGATAATCTTTTCATTATGATATTGTTATCAATATCATGATAATGATCTAATGGGTATCATAGTCATGCTTGGAACATATGACTATTCAGCTTAATTTGGCCTGTCGGGTATACTTTCATAGTTAGCGCTTCGTATGAACCCTTGGAAATAGTGCTACACTCGAGCTACAATTGAGCTACAACCTGCGGCCAGTTATCGTTTCATAAGCATAGATATAACGTCTACTTAGTTCTTCGGCCAGTGAGGGTATGATCTGCGGCGGTTGCGGTTTTTTTCCTGCCTGAGCAAGTCTCTCGATTGTATCTTTAAAACCAATTTTGGTAAGCCAATCTCGCAGTAACTGCTTGTCGTAGCTTTCTTGATTCTTTCCTGCCTGATAGGAGCTCTTGAGCCATAGACGATACTCATCCGGTCCAAGTGAGTCTCCGAGGATCAGGCTGCCTTTTTCATCTATTCCGAATTCAAACTTTACGTCGGCGAGGATGAATCCTGCTTTGTCGACGATCTCGCTCATTTTCATGTAAAGAGATATTGACGTGGTCTTAAGCAAATCATAATGATCATCAGACAATATTCCTAATGAAATTGCTGTATGACGATCGATAGGTTGGTCATGTTCTTCCGATTTCGTTGTTGGATCAAATATCGGCTCAGGAAGTTTCGATCCCAAAATGGGCTTAAAGTCAGAAGGTAGCTCCTCATGCAAGCGTTGCTTATAACGCTGGACAAAGCTGCCGTAATAGTACCCTCTTACCACACATTCAAGAGGTATCATCTGCAATTTTTTTACCTCCATTTTGTCCTCTGCCACTACTCTCACCATATGGTGCGGAGTACCCAGGCGATCAAACCAAAACTCGGCAAATTTGCATAGAACTTCACCTTTTCTTGCAACAGATGTCGCCATAATGACATCAAAAGCGGAGACGCGATTGGAGAAATGGAATAGAATATTGCCGTTGTCAAGTTCGTATAGATCCTTGACCTTTCCACTCCGAATCAGCCTCATAATTGAATTGGCTAGATTTGGTTATAATATAAAGTGTATCT
>JALYGW010000139.1 GCA_030776915.1 Thermoproteota archaeon | reverse complement strand
CTCTTTGTGGGCAGGCATATAATATATTTGGTTAACCCTGCTATCATAGCAAACCAAAGATCCAGCATAGCGCCCAAGGTAAAAAAGATACAAAAGATGGCCAATTCTTCTAAAAAGATCTCCATGTACTAGTTACAGTTTGCAAGCAAATGAGTTCCATGTCCTATGGATGTACTCGAGTGGCGGCTGGTAATACCATCATGACTGCCAATCCTCAATGGATGCATATTCTATTGGACTTTGATTGATGCATCGTCCTATCATTGGTCTGAAATTCCTAGTTCAGTAATTGCAAAAGGCACTGGTCCTTTGCCTGCTGGTTGCACGAGTACAGCTTGAAATGAGGATTTTGCACTGTCAACTATCTCAAGCTTCATCCTCATATGAGAATAGATTGATACGCTGCTGCCCAAGTATTCGCGTTGCTGCCAGGGAACGACTGCCTGTGCAACATTCCTGCCGGCCTGGTCTATTAGAGTTATTGGAGGCGCAGTTCTGACCATGTTGGTGACCACAATAGCACAGCCTGAACTTATCGCCAAGAGTCCAAGCTCATGCAAGTACTTCATCAATGCCCGGTGGCGTTCAGGTCCAGCATATTCTATGGAGAAGAGAGATGTCAGGCTATCGACAATAACAAGCGTGGGTTGTACGTCAAAGATTTTCTTTGTAGCATTTATCTGGTCGATTGTTGTAAATGCTCTTACGTAAGTAATTTTTTCAAGCGCTAATTGAGAACCAGAGATCTCCATTATTCGCTCAGGTCGGAATGTTCCTGTAGTATCAATAAACAAAGTGCTGGCGGCATCTTTTGCACAGTTTGCACAAAGAGTAAAGCACAGCTGCGACTTGCCAGAACCGCTTTCACCGTATATATCGGTAATCATGCCTGCACGTATTCCTCCTCCAAGGAGAGCATCTATCGCCTTTGAACCTGTCGAGATACTCGCCATCATTTGTATACAGATGGCTTTTTTGTTGTATTACCTGCTTATGAATTTGTGTGCAAAGGAACCTTTTTATTCGAGCCACGATTTTTTCAACCGTAAAGTGATTAGCTAGATTGTCTTCTTCGCCGCCATCACAACAGCAACCAAAACGCCCTCTTTCGACACTGCAGCGAGCAATTAACCGGAAAGTTGCCGTTAGACTAAAAAGCGAGATAGAGTACAAGGGCAAGATGAATAACGTCGATTCTTATATGAATCTCATACTTACTGATGCCGAGGAGTTTAACGGCTCAGTTGTGCTTGCAAACTATGGCAAAGTTGTGATAAGGGGCAACAATGTCCTTTTCATCAAACTGGAAAAAGAATTCTAGTCATGATAAGGTACCGCAGGTGGTGACAGTTGGCAAATGGCAAAAAGATGGCTGTTTTCGTCTGAAAGCGTAACTGAGGGTCACCCCGACAAGGTCTGCGACCAGATATCAGACGCAGTTCTTGACGAATTTTTGCGGCAAGACCCTGATTCACGGGTTGCCGCAGAGACAATGATAACATCTGGAATCGTGTTTGTTGCAGGCGAAGTGACCTCAAAAGGCAAAGCGGATGTGAAGAAAATTGTCCGTGACACTATTCGAACAATAGGGTATGACAGGCCAGAATACGGTTTTAATTATGAATCTTGTTCAGTTCTTGCATCACTTCATGATCAGAGTCCTGACATTTCGATGGGTGTAAATGCAAGCGCAGACAAGGAGCAGGGGGCCGGCGACCAGGGACTGATGTTTGGATTTGCAACGAACGAAACACCAGAACTGATGCCTCTCCCGATCACGATCGCACATCAGCTGTCAATGACCCTTGCACGAGTAAGAAAGAAAAAAGAGCTTAGTTGGGTCCGCCCAGACGGAAAGTCCCAAGTATCTGTTGTCTATGAAGATGGAGTGCCAAAACGCATTGACTCTGTGGTCATTTCTACACAGCATTCCCCAGACATAAGCATGATACAGCTTCGTGAAGAAATCATTAACAAGGTTATAAAACCAGTCTGCGACAACTGGATCGACAGCCAGACAAAGTTTCTTGTCAATCCAACCGGTAGGTTTGTTATAGGAGGCCCGCCAAGTGACACAGGTCTTACCGGAAGAAAAATAATTGCTGATACATATGGCGGCATGGGGAGGCATGGAGGAGGCGCATTCTCTGGTAAGGATCCTTCAAAGGTAGACCGGTCAGCCAGTTATATGGCAAGATATGTAGCCAAGAATATAGTAGCTGCAGGCCTGGCAGAAAAGTGCGAAGTGCAAGTTGCATATGCAATAGGAGTGGCAGAACCGATCTCTATCATGGTAGAAACTTTTGGAACGGGCACGATGCCTGAGGAACAGATAGAGGGCTTGGTCAGAAAGAACTTTGACATGAGACCTGCAAGAATAATAAGGACACTCGATCTCAAGCGTCCTATATACCAACAAACTGCTGCCTATGGCCACTTTGGAAGAAATAACTCAACCTTTACGTGGGAAAAGACAGACAGACATCTCTTCTGAGATTATGCTAAATTTACATTGAGCCCAAAGACTACTGATATTTCTATCTGCATATTTCGTCCGCCGCCACCACCGCTACTTCATTGGCAGAAGACATCTCTATGCTAATAATATAATGGCCTCTGCCTCTTTCTGTTTTATTTATGAGATAATATAGCAATAATCAATAGTACATGGAAACGAAGGTGTATTTTTGCACAGAGTCTGATAGCATTGGTACTATTCTAAGAGCTCAAAAAATTAATAGGCAGGCATCGGATACCATCTATGAGTGAGTTTGGCAACATGAGTTTAAAAATATTTTAAATGTAGGCAGGATTTGGATAAAATTTAGAGACGAGGAAAGACCCTTTGGGATTCCCCTAAGACAAAAAAGAAGTCACGGAGAAATATCTCCCGGTGACATCCTACAGATTGGTAATGTTTTTTATATGGTGAGCCGAGTTGGTGCAAGACAAATAGAATTAACTGATTAGAAAGCGTTCAAAGATCCGGCGATATCAAATAAAATACGATTAAATAGCATTGCTAGCTCTAGCTAGCGTAATTGCAATACCTATTGTTTGTAGTGCCTCAATTCTATATGCTATAAAGGGTATAATTTCATCCAAAAGGGGCAAACTCCCATATAGGATTCTACGTTGTTATATTCTTATTTAAATTACATGGAATAAGATTGAAAAGACTAATTAGTAGTTGCGTGCCAGTACAAGGCAGGCAGGCAAAGATTTTATGAGTCAGAATAATAACTCTGTATCACTAAAGGTTCTTGAAGCCTATACCCGAGATGTTGGCAGGGGTACGGCAAGAATTGACTATGATACCATGGGCTCTTTGGCAGTAAGTACAGGTGATATTATAGAAATAAAGGGCAAACGAAGGACAGTTGTCAAATGCTTACCACTTTACCCTTCTGATGAAGGAAAGGGAATCGTCAGACTAGATGGATTGGTAAGAAATAATGCCGGCATAGGCATAGGAGATGCGATAAATGCAAGGAAGGTCAAGGCCGTCCCGGCGGAGAAAGTGGTTATCTCTCCACTTGAGGCCATACCACCAATTGATGAGCGCTATCTGGCAGATGCTCTTGAAAGCGTGCCGCTAATCAAGGGGGATAACGTGATGGTTCCATACTTTGGTGGAAGGTTAACCTTCCAGATAATAGGGATAACACCTCCCCCTGCTGTTGATACTGCTGCAATAGTTACCAACAAGACCACGTTCACCATAACTGAAAAAGACGAAGCATTACGAGGGATGCCTCAGGTATCTTACGAGGATATAGGCGGCCTAAGAGATGAAATGCAAAAGGTTAGAGAAATGATAGAGCTACCCCTAAGACACCCAGAGATATTTGAAAAACTTGGGATAGAGGCCCCCAAGGGTGTACTCCTTTTCGGTCCCCCCGGCACAGGCAAGACATTGTTAGCCAAGGCGGTTGCAAGCGAGAGCAACTCTCATTTTATCAGCATATCGGGACCTGAAATTATGAGCAAATTCTATGGAGAATCAGAGGCACGCTTGAGGGAGATATTCAAAGAGGCAAGGGAGAAAGCTCCAACTATCATTTTCATCGACGAGATCGACTCTATTGCTCCAAAGAGAGAAGAGGTAATGGGAGAAGTTGAGAGAAGAGTTGTTTCACAAATGTTGTCACTTATGGATGGGCTTGAAGGCAGAGGGAAAGTCATTGTCATTGCCGCAACTAATAGACAAAATGCACTTGATCCTGCTTTGAGAAGACCCGGGAGATTCGACAGAGAAATTGAGATTAAAGTACCAGACAAGAATGGACGTTTGGAAATTCTTCAGATTCATAGCCGCAACATGCCTCTTGACACAGATGTAGACCAAAAGAAAATAGCCGCAGTTACACATGGTTTTGTCGGCGCAGATTTGGAATACCTCTGTAAAGAAGCAGCCATGAAGTGTCTTCGGAGGTTGTTACCAGATCTCAATCTAGAGGATGAGAAATTGGCGCCAGAAACACTCGACAAGTTAATTATAACACAAAATGATTTTAATCAGGCAATAAAGGACGTTATGCCTTCAGCCATGAGAGAGGTCTTTTTGGAATCTCCTGACGTAAAATGGGAAGATATTGGAGGGCTTGAAGGAGTAAAAAGAGAATTACAAGAAGCAGTCGAGTGGCCGCTCAGATACCCTGACCTATATGCAAAGATAGGTCACACTGTTCCAAAAGGTATTTTGCTGCATGGACCATCAGGAACTGGCAAGACTATGCTCGCAAAGGCTGTGGCGACAGAATCTGAAGCTAATTTCATATCAGTAAAGGGACCTGAACTTTTGAGCAAGTGGGTTGGTGAATCTGAGCGGGGCATTCGCGAGATCTTTCGGAGAGCAAGGCAGGCAGCTCCGTGTGTTGTCTTCTTTGACGAAATTGATTCGATTGCAATGGCAAGAGGAGGAGGAATGGGCGGGGAGATGGGTGGTGGCGGTGTAGGAACCAATGATAGGGTAATATCGCAGATCCTAACTGAGCTAGATGGAATCAGCGAATTACATGGAGTCGTTGTCCTTGCAGCTACTAACAGGCCAGACATGATTGATACAGCCTTATTGAGGCCTGGAAGATTTGATAGAATAGTATTTGTACCAAATCCTGATAGAAGAACAAGAAAGAGAATACTTGAGCTTTATGCTACCGACAAGCCGCTAGGAACAGATGTTGATCTCGAGAAAATAGCAGACATAACAGATGGTTTTAGTGGAGCTGACGCCGCTGCCATAGTAAATACTGCTGTATCCCTTGTGCTACATGAATATCTGGCTAAGTACCCGACACCAGAAGAAGCAGCAAAGCATGCATCAGAAGCACATGTACTAATGCGTCACTTTGAAGAGGGTGTAAAGAAGATAAGAACTCAAAGAGAGAGGAAGCCTGAAGAAACGAGAGCGCTCTCGTATTACCGATAGTCGTATTATCGATAGTAAGCAAGCTAAAAGGCAAGTCTAGCTTCTCTCCCGCTCACTTGCTCTTCTAGACAGCATTTTATACAGATGAAAAACTGCCATGAAGACTCTCAGACCAAGATAAGAAAAATTTTGAGCTGCTTTCCTTCCCTTGGCAACCAAAATAATAGTCTCTATACAAGATACAGAGACTGCGAATGCAAGACCAAGAATGAACCCTCATAATTGGAATTAGGAGCCGCCATTGACTGGAATGCCATTCTTCGACTACTTGATTATCCGTGTGAGCTGTCAAACTTTGATAATTTCCAAAATCTTCAATGGATAGAAAAAAGTAATTGCAGTGCTGCGCTCCTATCGGCTGCACTCACCTGTAGATCCATGATTCTATTTGTTTTATTTGTTCATTCTGAGCACGTCTACTTGGCCACTGTGCAGCCAATCCTCCAGCTCATCATGCGTTGGCTTGGCGTCGTCCTTGCCTGCCAAATGAAGATGCAGAAGAACATAGTTAACTTGGTTGAGTAAGGGCTTGTTTGATTCGTCACCTTTGCGAGCTTTTTGCTTCAAGTCAGCCGGAACAGTATTCCACCATTCTTCAAACTTTCGTGCCATAGATCTCATACAAGGATCGAGGGAGTACTTTAATCTTTCATCTTGGTGATGCAATTTTTCAGCCGTCCAAGTGTTGGGCCAGAAATGAAAACCAGCAAGATATAATATAGATGACCATCTAGCTATTTTAGTAAAAACAGTATCATAGTTTGTAGTCGATAGTGATTTGAGTATGGAAGAAGAGGAACAACGACTTATTACAATTCAATACAAGGACAATTTGCCGCTGGTCTGTGTTGGCCTCATAGATGCAGGCAGCAATAAGAAAATAGTTGTCGATGCCCATCTCGATTTTGCTTCATCAAAGACAATTATTCCCACATATATTGCAAATGAGATGAACCTTTCATTTGCCGGAAGCGATGAGACAGCAACAGGAGCAGGAATAATACATGTTCCTTATTATGAAGTTTCGATAGAGATTTTTGACAAAATCTATGACAACGTTCATGTAGGGTGCCTCGATCTGCCCGAGCGCACGCCAGCTAAGGCACTGGTTGGTCGCGATATACTTGACAACTATAGAATATGCCTTGACGGAATAAAAAAAGAAATCAGCGTATGGTAAAAATCTTTCTTCCCATAATAGGGTTTTGAAGTCTCTATGGATATCACAAGCTGATTGAATTATTTAGCGATGTTTAATGCGGCTTCATTTAATAGGTCTTTAGTAGAATTTGACAAGGTTCTTGATCGTTTCTTGAAATTTTATTATATTATCTTGCTTCGCCTTGGAGAGAACTGTCGCCATTTTATTATTTCCAAATATTTAAGGCCCCTGGAATTTTACATTCTAGTTTACAAAGAATAAGTATTGAAAGCCATAAAATTAGCCTATTTAATAATAGACTGATAGTGTTAAAAATAGTGCATTAGTATAAATTGCCAGTTGCTAGAGGACAAGGTTGCAATAGTGAGCGGTGCCAGTAGGGGTCTTGGCTTTGAGATCTCAAAAGAGTTGGCTGGAAGAGATGCGACAGTCATTATGTGCTCAAGAAGTATGGCAAGTGCAGAAAATTCTGCCAGCCGGATAAAAGGCAAGACATACCCTGAAAGATTGGACGTGACAAATCCTCAACGCATAGCAGAATTTATGCGCCATGTGGCAGAGAGGCACAAGCATATTGATATATTGATCAATAACGCGGGCTATCCTTTTGATCGCACGATATGGAACAAAAGGCTCCATGAAGTCAGTGAAGAAGATCTCGAAAAAGTTATCGATGTAGATCTGAAAGGTACTTTTAGGCTTTCACAAGCCGCGATTCTGTTCATGATTAAAAATGGCAGCACCGCCAGAGAAGCCGGAGCCGGAGGAGTGATAATTAACATTGCCTCAACACCGGCGATTGCAGGTCACACAGCTGGTGCTCCCTATAGCATTGCCAAGTCCGGAGTAATTGCAATAACAAAGCACATCGCATTAGAGTATGGCGACAAGAATATTCGAGCATATACTCTTGCCCTTGGCAACATCTCTACTGAAGCTACCTTTGCCTCCATGACTCTGACTGAAAGGAAAAAGGCGGCAATGGAGAATTCTATGAAGCGGTGGGGTAACCCAAGGGAGGTTGCTACAATTGCTGCAAGCGTGGCTAGCAATGATTTTGCATTTGCCACTGGAAATACGATAGTTATAGACGGGGGCACGGTGATGCTATAATGTTTCTTGACAAAGATAAAGACAAAGACTTAGAAAAGTTAGCAGAGCAGGAACAGAAGCTTCCGCCAGAAATAGAGGAAAAGAAGCGCAAAGGGACTCTCCGAACAGGCTACACCACTGGCACCACTGCAACTGCCGCCACAAAAGGAGCGCTGTATGCGCTTATCTACGGCAAGCCAATAGAACAGGTGGCTGTATCATTGCCAAAGGGCAGAACGGCTACGCTCAAGATTGCGTGGACAAGGCACGAAAATAACGGCAAGGTCACTTGCGCGGCGATAAAGAATGGTGGCGATGATCCAGACGCTACGCATGGTGCTGAGATATGCTCGACTGTGTCCTTCAGCAAAAATACAAGTAACATCCACGTTGACGGCGGTAAGGGAGTAGGCAGAGTAACAAAGCCAGGTCTAGGTCTTGAAATTGGCAAGGCTGCCATCAACCCGACGCCAATGAAGATGCTGGAGCAGGCAGTTCGTGAGGTTGCTGGGCATCAGCTGGAAAAACTAGGTGTCGACGTAGTAATTTCTGTTCCAGATGGAGAAGAAATTGCCAAAAAGACAGACAATCCCCGCCTTGGGATCTTAGGCGGTATCTCGATACTTGGCACCACCGGCTTAGTCCTGCCTTATTCTACTGCATCGTTTGCTGCTTCAATAAGGCAAGGCGTTGATGTTGCAACCGCTATGGGTGCTGATTCAATAGTCCTTACTACAGGAGGAAGGAGTGAAGACTATGCAAGGGAGCTCTTCAAGCTGCCAGATCATTGCTTTGTTCAGATGGGGGACTTTGCAGGATACTCAATAAAGCAATGTGCTAATAAAATGACTATAAGACATGTGATCATTGCCGGCTTTATCGGCAAGCTGACTAAAATGGCTATGGGTATCAAACAGACTCATGTCGCGGGCTCTTATGTCGACATGGAATTCATGGCACAGCTTGCAACGGAATGTGAAGCTCCCCCAAGTGTCGTCGAAGAGATCAGCGCTGCTAATACTGCTAGACATGTTTCAGAGATAATCAAGAAAAACAAGATTCTGAGCTATTATGATAAGATGTGCAAAAAGGTATATGAGCAGATGAATGAGCATGCAAACGGCCGACTCCAAATTGAAGTTATATTATTTGAATTTGACGGCACGGTAATCGGCAGGCATCCAAAAAATTGACGATAATAAATTTGGTTTCTGTACTACTCTTTGAATATTGGTGGGGCAAGCTTCTCTTCCGTATAGAAAAATGATTTGCATTAAATGGAACAAAAGAAGTGGCTGGCGTGTACAATTTGACATCTTGGGCTTACTTTGAAAGGTTCTTAACACTAGTCACGATTGCCTCTGCGCACGCGATTATCTATACAATACTGGATGTGGGAAAGAATCGCTTCTTTTTATGGTTCTTCTACTTTTGTATATGAAATGACGCTAAAAATCAAGCTTTACTCTTATTTCATCTATTTTTGTTCGTCAATTGCTCGGCCGAGCGATTAGACCATATGAAGTTTATCATTCATTAAACGTGTATGTATCATTTGTTGATTTGAGCATATGCTTTGCTTGTTCAATCCTCGCGGTCTTGCTGTGGAGTTCTTTTTTCGGCCTTCTTGCATGTGTGAATCTGGTGTAGCCAAGCCAAACCTCTATATTTTCTCTACCACTTTGTCCTCAGGTCAAAATTGCAACTGGTGGTGCTTTTGTCAATTCGTTGTCGTATAACCAACCTTGCAACCTTATGTTGCAACTTGTGTGATGGTCTTTTTCTTTGAGGCAAATGATATCCCAAGAGCAATTAGGTAAATCAAGACCCCTAGGATCATTGCCAGAGATGAACCGTACATAATTCCAAGTGCTATGGCAAGCACTGCGCCCAAGACAGAGAATGCGCCGTTAACCGCCCACATC
>JALYGW010000138.1 GCA_030776915.1 Thermoproteota archaeon | reverse complement strand
TTGTACAGGTCTATGATGAAGAGTACCTTTCATCTCAGGCTTTAATTGAAGACATTGTCAAAGAAGAGGTGGTCAACGCATCAAGCATGGAGAACCTACATGACCCACTTAACATCGGGAGCCTGTCCCGGTTGGTAAGGGATGCTAGAGTATTTCGCGCCAAGATAAGGGCATCAGTCAATGACGGTAAACTATCAAGCGATGTAACGTGGCTTCCTTCAAGAGTTGAGTCCAAGATAAGGCGGATTGAGATGAAAGAGCTTGACACTTTGCTTGGAAGATGTGGTGTGTTTCCGATCCCGGTTGGCAGAGCTGGTCACGAAGAAGAGTTTGAAATTTACGCAGAAGATCTGGATGGCAAGCTTACCATCATTACAGGTAAGAAAGAGTCTGGCAAGTCACATCTATCCAAGATGCTTATCAAGACACTGGTGCAGTATGGCGCCTTTGTGGTCGTATTTGATTTGAACAACGAGTATGGAGGCCTTGGATGGAGCCGCGCCGGTATCCCTTCTTCAATCAATCAGCAAGTCAAGGTGCTTGAGCCAGGTAAGACACTTAGATTTACTCTTGACTACTGCGGTAAGACAGCGATATCTGGAATGCTTAAAAATGCTCTTGACATGCCTGCTGCGTCTTTGCGTGAATTTTTGCGGGTCTGGGACTGGTGTGAAAGTAAGCAGACGCTTTCAATAGATGCGATAGGTAATGCTGTCAACACTTGGAACATAAATGAGCTTGTGCGAGATGCACTAGTGTCGCGCTACCATGTCATCCAGTCCTCACGACTATTCATCAACGGTGAACGAGGCCTGCAATTTGAGGACATGATTTCAGGCAAGAGCGGTGCAGCTATGATAATCAACATGGGCGAAGTTTCGCCTACTGTACGCAGGATGGTGGTTGAGTTAGTATTGAGCAAGATTGTCGACTTGCTGGAGCACAAGCAAATCCCGCCCATTTTCCTTTTTGCGGAAGAGGCACACATCTACATCCGCGATACATATTGGGAGGACATAATCACTCGAATGAGACACTTTGGTATTTATACCACCTTCATCACAAACCAGCCCGACGCAATAGGCGATGGCATCTATCGACAGGTGGACAATATTTTCCTGTTTAACTTTACAAACGATAACGATCTAGACAAAATATCCAAAGTGTCGCTGGCAGATAATGATACCATACGATCGATAGTGAGGACGCTTCCACAACGCCAATGTCTGGCTATAGGCAAGGCGGTGTGTGACCTGCCTGTCGTGATCAAAGTTGCAGCAGCTGAGGTATTGATGCTTGGAGAAACTAAAAAATTCTTTACTAAAAAATAGGCTATGCTATGGCAGTCTGACCACGTTTTCTTGTTCCAATGTCAATTGCTTCAGTGACTGTGGAGACAAATATCTTGCCGTCCCCTGTAGAACCAGTGCTTGTGGTGTCGAGGATGGCTGTGATTACCTTCTCAACTTCAGGGTCATCAACCACAGCCACTACATTAGCTCTAGATGAAAATTCAGCAGAGAGTTCTCTTGTCCCCCTAGCAGTATGGACCTGCGGCTTTTCACCCTTGCCTCTTCCTTTTGCGTCAAGGATAGTCGCACCGCCCACACCAGCGTTTCTTAAAGCTTCGTTAACAGCACTGACCCTCTCTGCATGTATAATCGCCTCTACACGCTTCATGGGACGATGTAAATAAGGTTACAATATAAGGTTTTCAAATAATTAGGTTGTCGTAATTCAATATATCCATGAATAGCGACTGTAATGTAATTATCATAAAATTCGCAGAAATAATATCAAACTATAACCTGAATACTGAATGTTCTACCGCAGCGTTCATAAATGTTTGCCTAAAGTACAGGTTACTTGCATTGCAGGAACAAGATAAGATTAAGAACCGAAGCAAACTTGACATAATATATGATATACTGGTGTCTGCAACAGGCGGAGTCAAAAAGACGCATATTATGTCGCATGCAAACTTAAGCTCGGAACAGATGAACTATTACTTCAATACATTACTATCACATAGGCTCTTGAATGCAGAAAAAGACTCAGACGACAACCTCGTTTACAAGACAACACACAAGGGTGTCAGGTTCCTTCACTGCTGCGCGCAAATAAAGTCACTTATTGCACCAGTAGCGAAGGTAAGAATGCGGAGCGATCTACTCTTTCTTTAGAAGCAATAGAATTATCTTCGTATACCGTTAAACGCAATACCAGCCTACCTTTGAGCGATGTCTTATTATCCGACGCAGGAAGACGAGCTTCGGACAAGGGAAGCGCAGGCAGAGAGTATCAAACAAGCAGAGGAGGCCAAGTTCCTTTCCACGTTTCAAACAATCCCAGCAAGAAATGTAGGAAGGCTGTCTGAGCTGGCAAAGACAATAGTGAGCAACTTTAACCGGATAATGGAAAGGGCGCGCCAAGAGCCATATCAGCGGCAGGAAGACATCATGGCAGGAATGAAAAAACTGTTAGAGGAGCAGATCAACGTGATCGAAGCGCGACGCGCTTATACGGTAAAGATAAACCCGTCGACTGCCTTAAAAGAAGAAAAAAAGGCCTAGCAGCCGTGGTCTTTTACCCAAGGCTCGTCAGCGAACTCACTTGTTTCGCACTGCTCCGCCTCAAGTTCGGCGTAACCATTATCCAAAAGCTCACTGTTGAGGTTGCTTGATGAGCAGTACACTACACCTATGAGACCAGAGTTGGATGTAAGCAACATGTCGTCTTGATCTACTAGCACCGTGCTCCCAAGGCAGAGGTCTCGAGTAAACGCCGTCGACTCGATAAACATTCCTTCAGTCCTTGAAGGAGCCTCGATAAGGGCAAGGTCAACCTTGTATATTGTGTTGTTTGCCCTCACATAAAGTGTATCTCCGTCCACTATTCTGGTTGCCACACCTTCGATACATTCTGCTGACCCAAGGCATTCGACGTCTGATCCAGAATACACGCTATCAAGTATTGTACTGAGAGTGTCAGGATCATCATTGGCATTGCCCTGGGTATTTTCTTCACTATCAAGTGTTGTACTAGGGGTGTCATAAGGATCATAATTTGGATTGCCCTGGGTATTTTCTACAAACTGCCACTCATTATTACCATCAGGGATCCTTTGCCAAGTACGGTCATCGTCGCTCCTATCGACAAGCGAAGGTGTTCTGTCATGGATATCGCCTGTTGCATTTGCAAGGACAAGGCTTTCACCAGTGTTTGACAGTATCGGCCTGTCGATCTCAATCACATATGTTTCGCCGGCCTCAGTTACAGCATCAGGTGGCAGCTCAATTGTTGGTGATTGAAACGAGGGGGTTATCTCAAAGCCACTGATGTTGATGTCCTCGGCGGTTGGGTTGTACAGCTCGATCCACTCCCCCTCCTCCATGTCATTGCCACCAGGGTTGAGCTCAACTTCATTTACCAAGATGCGGTCACCTGCTGTAACAGAGGACGTGTCGTCGGGATCACTCACAGACGTTGAACTGCTTGGATCTTCTATTGCTTCTAAATCAAGAGGAGATTCTATTTCTTCTCCTACTCCACCTTCTTCTCCTACTCCACCTTCTTCTCCTACTCCACCTTCTGTCACATTACCGACAAGATCAATAATGTCGCTAGCGGTAGTAATATCGGACAATGCATCTTGGCCGACTGCAGAGGGAATACCGCCTACTATAGACAGCAGCAACAACGCTAAGACAATCTCCAGGTTTATTGACATTAATATATACTCTCTTACTAGCAAGAAACACTAGGGGGAATATTAACAGTTATGAAGGCTATCTCTAGAGCAGTATTTTACTGTTGAAGCTTCTTGTGCAGGTAGATCCTCTTTAATCTATTTAAGCCAAGAACCAGCATAATTACTACTAATATAGCAATTGCTGCTTGTACTGCAGATATAGTTAATCTCTCGCCCTGGCCACCAAACAAGTATATCTCTATTGGTGCAACAAAGATGACTAAGAACGCCGCAACGGCAAGTATCATTGCCCACATTCCAGTCACGAAAAGCGCCAGAACTGTAAGTGCCATCTCTCAATTACTCTACCTGAGAACGACGATGTACTGGATCGCAATTGAGGCAAATGCCAATAGTGCAGTAAAGGTTGCTAGCTTGAATATCTGATGACCAATCTCTCTTTCGCCAAGTGGCCTATCCACAACAATCAGCCTTACAAGTGTTGCCGGCGCCGTACTATCAGTTGATGCTGCTAGCTTGAAGTCGTCTGTCAAGATCGTAGGCCTTGCCTTTACCTCCCTGTGCTCCACTATGCGCTTGACGCTTGCAAGGAACAGGAATGAGTTCATGACGGCCGGCAAAAGAGCGATTACGCCAATTATTTCAGAACTGCCGGCGATGGCCGCCGCACCATACATTGCTCCAAGCAAAAGCGTGCCTGAGTCACCGGGAAATATCCGGCTTGGGAACTTATGATACCTGTAAAAAGCAATTGTGGCGAATAATATTGGAAGAGCAGCAAGGAATACTTCATGGCTGCCAAAAATTGCTATGCTAGCCAAGAGTGGGATCGTTGCAATTATCAAAAAGCCGCTCGCTACTCCATTTAGCACGTCAATTGAATTGATAGTGTTACCCGTAATAGGAATGATGACGAATATGAGCGGTATGTATAGTAGGGG